>DLOP01000184.1:7065-18760 GCA_002478505.1 Lachnospiraceae bacterium UBA7481 | reverse complement strand
CCTCGTTGGGCACATTCTGGAAAACGCTTGAGTTTCACTGATTCAGGTAATATTGTTGTTAACAAAGGCAAAACTGGACAGATTTTAGAACTCACTATCGGACTTCAACTTTCTAATACCACTCTCGATTTTGAAGATGGCGAATTAAAAACCAACAAGTGCAACCGAACTGGAAAGCCTTTAGAGACAATGTTTATTACACAAACTGCCTCCATCATTGATGAATTACTAGCTTTCAAACCCTTTGAAAAAACCAAGTTATATAAAAAAATTAGTCGAATGTTATATGTTCGCATCAACAAAGAAGGATCTCCTGAAAATTGGATGTTCTTGCCACCGATATTAGTAGACCTATCATTACCTAAATATACAGAACTTGCTACTCAACTAAAATCTGACTACATTGATATATGCGATAGCCTAAATGACCAGCTTTGTCTTTCACCTGACGCAATGTTGCATACTGCAAATGGAAAATATATTCAAATCAGAACAAAAGATTCCATTCCTTATCATACGATTTACTCAAAGCAATATGACAGGATAGTATCAGATAAAAATAGAGCTTTCTATTTTAAAATTCCTTGTTTAAAATATTTAATTGCACTCGAAGAATAAAACAATTATTTTCAAATAGAGGAAGGTGCACATCACCTTCCTCTCACTTCCCTAACCTTCTCGCCAATCCACTTCAGGAACTTATCAAGCATCGACTTTCCTTCAACCACAAACTGTCTCCAGCAAATACTTCCTCAATAAATTTTATTGCACTATCTATCATCACACCAACCTCCAATATCAATAGCTGGTTCAGATTAAAATGTTCTCAAAGAACTGCAAAAATCCATCTTCCACAGCAAACCGTTCCAATTCGTCAGACGACAATTCATAATAGTATTTATTGGTTTTTATATTCATCGATATACTGTCCAGCGGAAATCCTTTTTTCCTTATTACACTATGAGGTTTGTCTGTTAATATAAACTTCTCACTCGCCATGCACGGGTCCATGGATTCGTATATATGATTTTCATCCATCACAAAACAAATTGCATTCCTATACTGCGCAATAAGGTTTCCGTATCTTTTTACTAACCCTATATAATATTCCAGCATTTCTTCATCTGACAAACATTTTCCATTGACATTACGAACGTGCACACCGGGCTGGATCTCGTCCGGGACGTTATCAAAATACAACCCCGAATCGCAGGAGAATACCGGCAACTGAAATGCTTCATAATATGCCAGCGCTTTTAATCTTGCATTTTCAAGCGGCGTATTACCATTCTCTGAAACTTCGGGAACACTCTTTCCTTCTGCCGCTAAATCACATAATCCAATAATCTCTATACCAAATTTTTCAAGCCTGCTTTTCATTGCAGATAATTTTGCCTGATTCCCTGTTCCATATAGTAACTTCATTTTTGCTTCTCCTCTTACGTATATCGTTCTACGGTAATCGGAAGGCGATCCTTGCGGGTCTTGCCGCCAAACTCGCCGATGCGGAATTTACCGGTGCCGCGGATCACAAGAACATCACCGGTTTTGAGCAGCGCGGCGCCAAAGAGCAGTTCCTTTCCGTTATTAAAAATCCTGCCTGCATGGAAGAGCTCGAGCGCCTTGCTGCGCGACAGATGCGTAAGGCCGGCGACAATAGCGTCCGCACGATTCGACGCCACAATCAGATGGAATGATTCCATCTTCGGAGCAATGTCGGAAAGGTCAATGTCCGTTTCCTCACAGTTGACCGGAGTATGTTTTACCATGCGGAGCTCCTTGATTAGGAAATCCCGGATGGTGTCGAGGCAATAGACGTAAGCGACCGGGGATTTGACCACGATATCGCCGAGCACGCTTCGCTCAACACCGAGATTTAAGAGCGCGCCGAGAAAATCCCGATGATTCAGCTCGTCCGCGTATTTTTCCGCGCGCGGCGTGATTTTGAGAAGGCAGACCGGGTAAGAGACCGGATAGCCCATATCAGACTCGCGTCCGAAGGCAATCATCCGCCGCTCACAGTCAGGGGAACCGCCATACAGTGTATAACCCACGTGAGACACCTCGGCTGCAATCTTGTGGAAGAGCGCAATCTCGCTTAACCCAAGAAAGCCGGTGAAGGTATAGCACCCGCTCTGATAAGCCCGTTCAGCCAATTCCTTAAATCTTTTTTTCAGCAAATCCTCGTTATCCATGTTCGTCCCCTGTTCCAAAGTATGAAAGCAGTCCGGAATTTTCACGACATCCTTTTAACACTTTATCCGACATTTTCAGAAATGAGAAATTCCATTGCAGATTCTGATAACAGAATATCAGCTTTTGCGCGGAAAGTCAAAGATATGATTGACAATTCTCCGGCAGTTAGTCTATAATGAACCGATAGCGTTGTTGCAAATAACGCAAAAACGGAGGTTGGAAAAATGGCACGCAAGAATGTAGAAAAGAAAATTATTACCACCAATGGTTTGAAAAAATTGGAAGATGAATTGATGGATCTTAAAATCGTTCGTCGTAAAGACGTAGCCCAGAAAATCAAGGAAGCCAGAGAACAGGGCGATTTGTCTGAGAATGCGGAGTATGATGCGGCAAAGGAAGAACAGAGAGAAATCGAGGCTCGTATCGAAGAACTCGAAGAGCTTCTTAAGAATGTAGAGGTTGTTGACGAGGACGATGTTAATGTTGAAACCGTAAATGTCGGCTGTGAAGTAACCGTTTGCAATGTTGCTGATAAGAAGGAAAAGACTTATAAAATAGTCGGTTCTACCGAGGCAAATGCACTGAAAGGTAAGATTTCCAACGAATCTCCCGTAGGTCGTGCACTGATGGGCGCCAGAAAGGGTCAGGAGGTTAAGGTTGAGCTTCCCACAGGCAGTGTCGTTTACAGGATTACCAGCATCCATAAGTCAGAAAACTAAGGAGGATTTGAGCCGTGGCAGGTCAGGCAAATAATCAGCCGCAGCAGGACGTGAACGAACTGATTCGTGTTCGTCGTCAGAAGTTAGCGGATTTGCAGGAAGCGGGCAGGGACCCGTTTACCATTACTAAGTATGATGTTTCCAATCATACGATGGATATTAAGAATAATTATGCGGAATTTGAAGGCAAGACGGTTACCCTCGCAGGCCGTTTGATGGCAAAGCGGGTTATGGGTAAGGCATCCTTCATCAATCTTGCCGATAAGGTCGGCAACATCCAGTGTTATGTTTGCCGTGAGGATCTCGGCGAAGAGGAATACGCTGCATTTAAGAAGATGGATATCGGCGATATCATCGGTGTAAAGGGGTTCGTTTTCACCACACAGAAGGGTGAAATGAGCGTACATTTGAAAGAGGTAACCCTGCTCTCCAAGAGCTTACAGGTGCTTCCGGAGAAGTATCACGGTCTTACCGATACCGACACAAGATATCGTCAGCGTTATGTAGACCTTATTATGAATCCCGAGGTACGCGATACCTTCGTAAAGCGTTCCCGGATTCTCAAGGAGATTCGTAACTTCCTTGACGGACGTGATTTCATGGAGGTTGAGACTCCGATGCTCGTGTCAAATGCGGGCGGTGCGGCAGCAAGACCCTTTGAGACTCATTACAATGCGCTTGATGAGGACGTAAAGCTTCGTATTTCCCTCGAACTTTATCTGAAGAGACTGATTGTCGGCGGTTTGGAGCGTGTCTACGAAATCGGCCGTGTATTCCGTAACGAGGGCGTTGATACCCGCCACAATCCGGAATTTACCCTGATGGAGCTTTACCAGGCGTATACCGATTACGAGGGCATGATGGAACTGACTGAGAGCATGTTCCGTTATCTTGCCGAGAAGGTTTGCGGCAGCGCTGTAATTACCTACAACGGTACTGAGATTGATATGTCCAAGCCGTTTGAGCGCATCACCATGACCGATGCGGTTAAGAAGTATACCGGTGTTGACTTCAGCCAAATTGCAACCGACGAGGAAGCAAAGAAGGCGGCAAAGGAGCACCATGTAGATTACGAGGAACGCCATAAGAGGGGCGATATCCTGAATCTGTTTTTCGACGAATTCTGCGAAGACAAGATGATTCAGCCGACCTTCGTTATGGATCATCCGATTGAAATCTCCCCTCTTACCAAGAAGAAACCGTCCGACCCGTCTTTGGTAGAGCGTTTCGAGCTTTACATTTACGGTCGTGAGATGTGCAACGCATACTCCGAGCTTAACGACCCGATTGATCAGAGAGCGCGTTTTGCAGCGCAGGAAGAAGCATTTGCATCCGGTGATGAGGAAGCAAACCATACCGATGAGGATTTCCTCAACGCACTTGAAATCGGTATGCCGCCGACCGGCGGTATCTNNTCGGATACGGTATCGACCGTCTGGTTATGCTGCTGACCGACAGCCCCGCCATTCGCGATGTGCTGTTGTTCCCGACGATGAAATCCTTACCTAACAACAAGGATTAAAACCCAGTATAAATCGCATAGTTTGCATAATGAATGGGAGTTGCTCACTAATCACTTAGTGAGACAGCTCCCATTTACATCCACAAAATATTCGCATAGTCCAAATGAAGCCTGTAATCGGACAAAAGAAACCGATGCCGGACGAAAGACGCTTGCAGTACATATTTATAAATAGTATTGCCCAGACGAATGACAAACATAGCGGAGCGCTTGAAAATTCAACCTTTTTATGCTATGCTATACAAACCAAAAGTGTAAATAAGGAATGCTATGTTATACACAATTTTAGATAATATTATAATTATAATACTTGCGTTTGTGAGTCTGTTTACCGGCAAATCACCTGAGCTTACCATAGTCCTTGCAGGTTTGCTGATGATACTTGCGACTTATGGAGCTTTTCATGAAGATAAAAGCAGAGGCTTGTTTGTCATGAAAATTATTCTTATGACCTTTTTTGCCGTAATCTCAGGCGGATTTGCAGGCTTTATGGTTTTCCTTCTGCTTAAGGAAATCAGAGCATATATCCGAATCATCTTTGGGGTGTGCTTATTTGTCGCCGCAGAATTGCTGATATATCAAAATACATTATTTGCAATGTGTATAATGAAAGCTCTGCTTTTCATCGCAGCTTCTCTGTGTTTGACGTTTGTGTACCACCTGCTGGAGCATATAGAAAACAGGAGGCTGCGGGAAATCGAAAAGCTTACGGCCTCCAATGTCAGTGAAATGCATGAGAAACGATTGAATGAACAGCTTGTAATGCAAAATTTTTTGGCGGAGAAAAATGCAAGACTGGTTGAGAGAGAAAATATCAGCAGAAATATCCACAATAGCGTGGGACATTCCATAACGGCANNCGCCAGCCATAATGACCTTGGACGCAGCGGACGTTCTTTATGATAGGAAGCCTGAGGAAGCAAGAAAGCGGATGAATGACGCCAATAGCCGTATTCGCGGAAGCTTGGAATCCATTAGGCGGGCTGTGCGTGTTTTAGATGAAGAAAGTACGGAAATGCTTGCCGGAGACTTGAAATGTGAGATGGAAAATATTATAAATGAATTTATGATGGACACCGATATTCATGTGGACTCAGACTTTGGGCAGCTCACGGATGACATAAAAATACCGCGCGACCATGCAGTGTTTCTCACGGGCGCGCTGCAGGAGCTGCTGACAAACGGCGTTAAGCATGGACATGCAAGTGAATTTGTGGTATTTCTTTTGGGAGATACCGCCCATATAAGGCTGGAAGTAACGGACAACGGACGCAGTGATTTCAATGGATCAAACAGCAAGGCAAAAATCGAAACCGGATTCGGCGTCAGGAAGATTATTTCCTATGTGGAAAAATGCGGTGGGAAAACAGAATTTGTAAATGATAATGGATTTAAGAGCATGGTGGAGTTGAAAATAAATGTATAAGGTATTACTGGTAGATGATGAAATACTTCTGCTTGACAGCTTGGAGATTATACTGTCATTTAATAACATGGAAATCATAGGAAAGGCAAATGACGGAACTGCTGCCATTCACATTCTGGACAGCGTGCAGGAGGGCTGTGACATCGCCCTTGTTGACCTCAATATGAAGGGAATGGGCGGCATCGAGCTTATCAAGAGGATGAAAGCAAGCTATCCGAAGATTAAGATTTTGGTGCTGACTACATTTTATGACGACAAAAATATTACGGAAGCAATCGCAGGAGGAGCAGACGGATACCTGTTAAAGGATAGCGGCAAGGATGTAATCCTGGGAGCGGTCAATCAGATTATGGGCGGAATTACGGTATTGGACCCAAAGGTTATGACTCGTCTTGCGTCTCTTATGAACAACCGTATGAGCAGCCGTCCGGAGGAAAGCGCCGATAAAATACCGGGCGGCTTTTGGGCAGATATGACGGAACGGGAAAAGGAAATCTGTTCCCTGATGACCGCGGGACTGACGAACCGGCAAATAGCGGAGCGGTTATATATTTCGGAGGGAACGGTAAAAAATTACATTTCAAATATATATGATAAGACAGGTATTCACGATAGGGTAAAGCTGATCGTGGAGCTGAAAGGCTAAAGACATTTATGACTGTAGTTATATGCACAATATTACTACAGTCACTTTTTTATGTAAAAGAAATTTTATATAATATTTCAAGAAAATTGCCTGTGCAACAAGGGCACCGTAATATCGAAGCAGGGAGGACAAAATGAAAAGGAAACTGTCGGCACTGAAATTTGTCAGAAATAATAAAAAGCAGGTTTGGGTTATGATTGCTGCAATTGCTTTAACATTTATGACAATGTATATAATTCATTTTCTGTTGTTTTCCACGACAGAAAGCTTCAATGCGCTTTTCTTGGAACAGCCAAAGAAGGTGGCATATGTATCTCTTACCCCTGAGGCTATGGGAGTGGAAAGAGAGACTTACGCTTCGGATGAGGAATACAAATTAGCGATTGATGATGCAAGAAACAAAATTATTGCTGCTATAAGGATGCATGAAGGAATTGCAGGCGCAACGCTGACTCAGACATTATCAGCTACTTATGCGGGGTTCGTCGGTCAGGTCGGATATGATTTCCCATTGCTTTCAAAGGAAGAAATTCCGGGGTTTGTCAATCACATGGAGGCAAAGCTGATCGAAGGAAGGATGCCTGAGGGAGACGGAGAAATTCTTGTGGATGAAACCGTTTTCAAAAATCAAAAAATGAAAATAGGCGGATATTTCAATGAAACGGGCTTTGGTCAGACATTCAAGGTAGTCGGCGTACTGGAATCGGATTGTATGGTCTGTGTCGGAACACCTATGGGCTATACAAACTCAGGCTGGTACATTGTGGTTTTATGCGATGAGGCAAATTCCGATATGACAAGGCTGCTTTCTGATATTGGGATTTTCCCCACGAAAAATGATACAATTTTTGACGCTCCTGATTGGGCTGATATGTATAAAACAGAAGTAACGGAGGAGATTGACACCGTATTGCTTGCCATTTTGGTTGTGGTAAGTATTTTTTTAGCGATCTCCATTCTTGCGGCATATGTATCCTTTATGCGGAGCAGGGTAAATGAATATTGTCTTTATACATCCATTGGCTATGGAAGAAAAGATGTATATGGGATGATAATGAGAGAACTGTTTATTATATTCGGAATAAGCATACTAATCGGATCGGCAATGGCTGTCATCGGAATGGTTTGTTTGGGAACCTTTATTTTGAAGCCGATGGGTTTACTATATAAATATTTTTATCCGGAGCACCTGCTTCGGATATCGGCAGCTCTTATTGCGATTATAGGACTTTTGCAGATACCGATAGCAGTAACCGTTAACAATATAAAAACGATAGACATGATAGAAGAATAAAAGGAAGGATGAAAGAAATTATGTTTGAAATAAAAAATGTAAGTATGATATATGACATGGATTCGGATGAGAAAATGTATGCCCTAAACGGGGTTGATTTGACGCTGCCCGACAAAGGAATGATAGGGATTATCGGACCGTCAGGAAGCGGAAAGAGCACGCTTATGTACTGTATGTCCACATTAAAGAAACCTACGGAGGGAACGATTATTTATAACGGTCAGGATATAACAACGCTTTCCGACAGGCAGCGGGAAAGCATACGGAGAAATGAATTCGGTTTTGTATTTCAAAAGCACTATCTGGTGCCGTATATGACTGCAATGGATAATGTGGTTGTTGCGGGGAACAGCAATGATAAAGAATTAAAGGAGCGGGCGGCGGAAATTCTTTTTGCCCTGGGATTAAAGGAACGGGATTTTAACAAGCGTCCGTCAAAGCTTTCGGGCGGGCAATGTCAGAGAGCGGCAATCGCCAGAGCAATTATAAATAATCCCCGGGTTATTTTTGCGGACGAGCCGACCGCGTCGCTTGACCATGAAAATGCATTTAATGTGATGAAGATTTTGAAAAAGTATTCGGAAGACAGACTGGTAATTGTGGTGACTCATGACAGGTCCATTCTTTCGGATGTAGACATTACGGTGGAAATGTGGGACGGAAGGCTTAGTAATGTAAACCGGGAAAGGGAACAAGATGAAGAATAAAAAACCGTTTTCGGCACTTTATTATATGAAAGAAAATAAGGGGAGGACAATGCTGTGTATTTTTATAATGTTTTTGGCAGCCTTTATCTTTCTTGCAGGCAATTACATTTATTCGGTACCATATACCTTTGAAAAGGAATTTGAATATTCAGATAAGCTGGTAACCGTCGGACTGCAAAGCACAGATGAAGAATTCAAGGATTTTTTTGATTTTGTTAAGGTTGTGGAGGAAGACGATAAACTGGAGATGGTCATGTCTTCTTCGCGTGGATTTTCGTCCATGCGGCATGGAACCGTGCTTAACCTTAAGATGGGTGGACAATGTTATGTATTTAATTCTGTTTCCGATATGGAAAAGGTATTTGCTCATCTGGGAATCGAGGGGGATTTTTCAGCCTGTAAGCATCAAAGTATGATTATAAGCCGGGATTTTGCAAGAAATAAAGGAATTAAATTGGGAGATGCGGTTGATAAAAGCTTTGATGAAGATTTGAATAATTCGTATACCGTAGACGCAATGATAGACGATGGAGGCTTTTGCAGCTTTTACATCTATGAGGATAACGACAGCTTAGGGCGGATGTATATTTTCAGTGAAACAATGGAGGGGGAAGAATTATACGACTATGTAAAGAAGCTGGCAGGTAATCGAAAGGTTCAGATTGCTGAAGCTGAGAGAGCCATGGTTACGCAGCAATTAGACATCTTTAACGTCCTTTTTTACCTGATTGATATTATTATAGCGATTATTCTTGCGGTTACGATTAACTCGGTTGTTACGGGGCAATACCTGAAAAGAACCTATGAATTCGGCGTTTATAAAGCTCTTGGAAGAAGTAAAAAAGAAGTGAAGAAAAAGGTGGCGGCGGAGGTGCTTACCATGAATCTCATCGCCTGTCTGATAGGATTTTTGGTTGTTTTCACATTTACCTATCTTGTGAATGAGCTGGTGTATCAGCCGAAAGGACTGCATCTTGTGTACTTTTCAAAGCTGGCGCTTGTAGGGTTTATTATATGCGAGCTTCTTATTCTGATTCCTGTAATATGGTCGAAGGGAAGGCTGATGAGCAAGGCGGACGTCACAGAGTTTTAGGGGGATTTCGGGGTGATACTCTCCTAAACAGATAATATCAAAGCCGCAGGCAAAAACTCGCCTGCGGCTTTCCTGTGCTTATGTATCCCAATCCTCATACTCGGACATCATAGAATGATTCAATTCTTAAGTCGTACTAAAAAAATATTTAACGTATTGGTTTATAACCTCCGATGCATAGATTTGTTTTTTCATCTCCGGGCTCCGTTGTATTATCATCCAACCAATCTTCTATCAGCTTGAAATGTTTTTCAAATACCTTTTTGGCATAATACTGCCACATTTCTGTATCAAACGAAAGATTGGTTTTATAAATATCAATATCTGTCTGCTTTGAATCAGAACCTTTCGACTTGCTTTCCATCATTGAAATATTACTTGAATAAATATACGCTTCCACAGTATGCTCGTCACTGTTAAGCGCGCTCACAGAAAAAAGGCTTGTCCCCTGTCTGGTATTACTTCTGCTTGAAACCGCATTTGCAAGATTTTTTATTGACTGAGAAATTTTCTCTTTATCTTTTGCGGCGACTCCCGAAAACAAATTAGATATCTGGCCTATTGCGTCGCTCCACGAGCTTTCTTCCCTGTGAAAGGTTTGATGCTCGTTCATGACTAAGTGAAAAAACGGACATTTCAGGACACGATTTACATAATCCTGATATTTTGCTTTGTTTGCATCGTTCATATCGCCGTTAGGATCGTATCCGGAAGCTACCCTTGCCATATCAAGAACTGTTGTACATCCGAGAATAGGATACTTTTTGAATTGTTCAACTGCCTTCTCAGGATCATCCCCAATCGCAGCTTTCATGTTTTTATCTATTTCTGCATAATCACAGCTTCCTGTGATTAAAGCGGAAGAAGACGCGATATTTGTTGACTGCTCCGGTGAAACAGATACCAATGCAACCTCAGAAGCTCTTTTAGTCGATTTAGTGCTTTGGAACATTAAGGGGTCATTGGCGGAAAGCCATCCATCTACCAGGTTCTTTAGTGAAACATTGTTCTCATCAAACATAAAAATACCTCCGATTGTTTTTTATGTTAAATTTATATGATTGAAACATGCAAATTATTCGCTTGTCCTATTCTTTATTTGCCGTTAAATTCGACAAGCATTCCCTGATACTCCTTTTTCGCTGTCAATGGAATCCTTGACGAGCTGCACGACTCTCGCTGTCATTACAAGCTTAATGTAATACACAATGACGATACTTCTGCATAAAATATATCAAGTACATTATGGGAGTATTTTATGCAGTACATCAAATCAAACGACGGTACAAAAATTGCCGTTTACGACTTCAATCCCAAAGGACGGCAAACGGTTTTTCTTATTCACGGATGGCCGCTTTCCTATAAGATTTTTGAATATCAGATAAATTTGCTTACCGACTGCGGATATAGAGTTGTCGCAGTAGATTTAAGAGGCTTTGGCAAGTCAGATACCCCTGTATGCGGATATTCCTACGATCAAATGGCTGCGGATATATTTCATGTAGTTTGCCGAATGGCGCTCCGAAATTTTATTCTTGTAGGCTTTTCCATGGGCGGAGCGATAGCTCTCAGATATATGAACCGTTACAACAGCTTCGGTGTGTGCAAGCTTATTCTGCTTTCTGCCGCTGCACCTTGCTTTGCACAGCGAAGTGATTTTCCATACGGAAAGACGGTACAGGAAGTAAACGACCTGATAAACCTTGCAGGAACTGACAGACCGCAGCTTTGTCTTAATTTCAGCAGGCAGCTTTTCGCAAGTCCGCAAACTGAGTCGGCTGTTGACTGGTTCCGAAATACAGCGTTGTCTGCATCGGGAATCGGAACAATAAAATCCGCCGTTTCTCTGCGAGATGAGGATGGACGAAAGGATTTCCTCTGCGTTCATGTTCCAACATACATCATTCATGGCGACAAGGACGTTGTGGTTTCCAATGAGCTTGCTGAAATTCAGCATAAGGGAATCCGCGGCTCACATCTTATAACCTTACCTGAGAGCGGTCACGGAATCGTTTATGACCAGCTTGAAAAATTTAATTCGGTATTTATGAACGCAATTACAGATTAAAAAGATAATATCAAAGCCGCAGGC
>DLOP01000184.1:0-7009 GCA_002478505.1 Lachnospiraceae bacterium UBA7481 | reverse complement strand
CGTGTCTGCCAATTCCACCATATCCGCATACACCAAGATAGTACCACGCACAACAAAAAAAGTCAATCATTCCGCATGGGCATCCCATCACAAAATAATTGACTTTTTTACAATGCATTCTATACCCTATCCACAACCTTTGTTGCCGAGCCGTATGCCTTAATCGGTCTACCGAATTCGTCAAATTCCGTAGTGTATCGTACATGGAACGGAATACGGCCTTCCGTCAACGGAATCACAGCCTCAAGGCTCTGCACGCCCTCCTCAAGCTGCTTCATCCAGCCGCGATACATCTCATGTGTCTCCGGCGGAAATACTCCCATCTCAAAGGCGCTTTCCGGGTAATTATCCAGAATTGCCGGGAATCCCAAGTCACGCCTGCAGCGGAAGCAGGGACGCATCTCATGTGTGGAAATGTTGTACTCCCAGTAATAAATATTGGCATGCTCGGTAACGGCATTGAACCTGCGCTCACTGGCAAGAATCTCACGCATACTCCTGCGGTCATCGGTTACGTTCTGAATTGTCGAGAAAAACAGGTAATTGCCCTTGATTTCTCCCAATAACTGCACTCTGGTTCGGATGCATATCGTTTCTTCCCCACAACAATTGGAAACCACCTTGCACCAGGTTTCAGACTCCTGTTCTTCCTCCGTCTCAATCGCCCTTTTCAGCATATTCTTAAACAGAATCCTGTCGGAGCCTTCCAAAATATCGAGCGGATTGGTATGAATCAAATTATCCTTCGCCATGTTCATACCCAGTTCATGAACGTATTTGGTATTAACCCGGAGAATATCCACACGGTCATCCTGATAGTCAAAGATACATGCCGGGCCGACGAACTCACTGAAAATTGTCGTCTCCAAAGAATCGTCATCCCAGAAATTAATCTTCTCGAGTTTATCTCTTAACCGCATCTTCGGAAGAATCAGACCTCGGCGACTCGTCTTCAGAAGCTCTACATACTCTTCCTCCGGAAGCGGTTTGGAATAAACAAATCCCTGAATATAATCGCAGCCGATACTTCCCAAGAAATCTGCCTGCTTCTGCTCTTCAACACCTTCCGCAATAATCGGAAGCTTCAACCAGTTCAGCATACGTACAACGGAACTCAGAATCGTACCGCCACGCCGCTGATTTGTCGACTGCGTATCCTGCAGGAAACGCATATCAAGCTTAATAACATCAAAATCGATATCCTTCAGGATATTCAACGAAGAATATCCGCTTCCGAAGTCGTCCATCTCAACAATATAGCCAAGATTATGCAGTTTTCTCACAGCCTCATTGATGTACTGGCTGTTACCAAACGCAACCGATTCCGTAATCTCAAGCCGAAGCAAATTCGCCGGAATCTCATAGCAATTCCGCACGATTTCCAGCTTATCGATAAAATCCGGACGGAAGATATCATATCTCGTCAGGTTCGTGGAAATCGGCACGCAAGGCAATCCCTCGTCCAGACACCTGCGCTGGAACTGACAAACCATCTCAAACACATACAAATCCAACTGAGTGATAAACCCGTTCTTTTCAAATACCGGAATGAAGCGGCCGGGTGAAATCAAACCATGCTCCGGATGAATCCAACGAACCAGCGCTTCCGCACCAACCAGCATGCCGGTTGAATGGTTATATTGCGGCTGGAAATAAGCCACAAACTGCCTTTCCTTCAACGCGATACGAATATTGCCGACGATTTCATTTTCACTAAGCATATCGGCACGAAGCCTGTCGTCATAATAGGTGTATCTGGTCGTATAACTTCCCTTAATGCTGCCCTGCGCCATAATTGCCCTGTCAATCATTCGTTCTACGGCAATATTTTCATCGGTCGGAAGATAAACGCCCGCATTACACATAATCTCAAAGGGCAGATTGTACGAAGAAATCTTCTGAAGCAGATTATCCAGCGCCTCGTCCGGAGTACCCGGAGTATATTGGAAAAACGCCAAATAGCGGTCACTACCGACACGGCAGCCCAAACCTTTGTTATGTACAATCTCGTTAATTACCTGTGCCACGTGAATCAGGAAACGGTCGCCTTCCAGCACACCAAACAATTCATTCACGGCTTTGAATCTCTGGATGTCCAGATAAACCATGAGGTACTCCTTGCGTTCCTCATCGGACAGCGCAGTCAGCATCTTGTCAATCTCGGCAGAAAATCCGACACGGTTCAGCATCCCGGTCAGTTCATCGTGTTCCACCCCCCCATGAACAGAATCTGCTCCGTTCTCCAGATGATTCTGCGTAAAGGATATCACAAGCGCTTCTCCCGGCACAGTAAGCGTCAAATGAATATCAAACGGAACTTCCGTTCCCTCGGTACCCCAAATCACAATATGAAAGAAATTCACCACCGGCTTTTCCGACGCGGCGGTATCCAGAATTAACTGTTTCAGTGCAAGAATCTCACCCTCCGGAATGTACCTCTCATCCTCCAGCACTTCCCATATCGGACGATTCTGACATGTGGCAGAGAACAGTTCTTCGCATTCCTTGGAATAAACAAAACGCTGATCCTTCGGATAATACAACAAAAATCCATGACGATAACTATTTGTCTCTGAAGCCATTCTTCCCCCTCCATTGTAGTTCTAAGGCCGTGCTTTCTCTGTCAAATGCAGCGAATGCCCGTCATTTTCGGAGCAAAACACCTACGCCCCTATGATATAAGTTTAACATAATGCAATTTTCTTCACAAGCAACTCTACTCATTTCGTCTGTTATCCAACGACGCTATTTGCATTTATTTTGAAAAAAATGCAAAAAAATCCGACATCACTTTTACGCACTTACTTCGGCGTCCAGATACCGACATTCGGTACGCGAATCTCAGCAATCGGCAGCCGATCTTCCTGCAATGTAAGAATCATATATGTTTTCTGCCATCCTGCCTGTCTCGGCAGGCTCAAGCTTCCCGGATTGGCAATCATCATGCCGCCCTGCCATGCGCACATCGGTTGATGCGTGTGCCCGAACAATACAATGTTTGCCTGCTCCTCCATCCCGCGGAAATACAAAGATTCCAAACCGAAAGACACCCGCTGTCTATGTCCATGGCAGACCAATACCTTGTTGCCTGCCAGCGTAGTAACAATTTCCTTCGGCAAATCCGTAAAGAAGTCGTTGTTGCCCGAAACCATCAGCACCGGACAGTTTACGCGGCGACGAATCTCCCGTGCGTCCTCACTGATGTCTCCGCAGTGAATCACACAATCAATTTCCCCTGCCTCGCGAAATACCTGATCCAGGATGTCGCATCGACCATGAGTGTCACTCATTACCAGTACTCTCATCTGATTTTCTGCCCTCCGGTACCGTATACCCGGCGATTGGTAAGCAGCTCGCGCATCTTACGAAGTCCCTTTCCCCGATGACTGATTGCATTTTTCTCCTCCGGCGAAAGCTCCGCGGTTGTCTTGCCATATGCCGGCACATAGAAAATCGGGTCATAGCCAAATCCGTTCGCTCCTGCGGGTGCATACGCAATCTCACCCTCAATGGTTTCACGCACAACATACTCGTTGCCGTTCTCATCAACATATGCAATGGCGCATACAAATCTTGCGGTGCGCTCCTCCGGCTTTGCATCCGCAAGTCTATCGATAATATAGGCATTTTTGATATCATAGCCGGTATCCTCACCGAGGAAACGGGACGAATATATGCCTGGCGCCTTATCGAGATAATCCACCTCCAGACCGGAATCATCCGCCATAGCGGCATGTCCCGTTGCCTGCCAGACGGCACGCGCCTTAATCAGGGCATTGGCCTCGAAGCTGTCGCCGTCCTCTACGATATCCGGAAAAAGTCCGGCTTCCTTCATCGAAAGAATCTCATAATCTTCCTTGCCGAGAATCTCGCGAATCTCCATCATCTTATGGGCATTGCACGTTGCAAATAAAAGTTTCGGTTTACTCATTGTCTTCTCCTGTCGTATCCTTGCGGCTAATCTTTTTCATCTCGTTGTCCCTCGGCGGTTTCGGTCCGAGGAACTGATAGAAATAGGTTTTCAACATACCATTGTAAATCTTACGGTTCTTATCCGCCTGGCGTCCGAAATCGCGCTGCGCTTCCTCATACGACGTAATCAGGAAACAGGACCACGAATCCAGTCTGCGATAAGCATCACCGATTTCGCGGTAGAGTGCGGGCAACGCCTCCTTCTCCTCCAGACGCTCTCCGTAGGGCGGATTGGTAATGATAAATCCGTATTTTTTCGGACTCGCCAGTTCCTTTACCGGCTTTGCCTGAAAATGAATCCGGTCCGCAACACCCGCCATCTCTGCGTTTTGTCTTGCCGTGCGAATCATATCACGGTCAATATCAAAGCCCTGAATCTGGAACTTGCGCTCCCGTCTTTCAAGGCTTCGCGCCTCTTCCCGCGCATTCTTCCACAATTTCTCCGGAATACGCTCACGGAAGCTCTCTGCACGGAAATTCCGCAACACACCGGGGGCAATCTTCTGTCCCATCATCGCTGCCTCAATCGGAATCGTACCGCTTCCGCAGAACGGGTCAATCAGCACACGATCCCAATGCCACGGCGTCAGTGAAATCAACGCAGCGGCCAGGGTTTCACTGATTGGCGCCTTGCCGACCAGCTTACGATAACCACGCTTGTGAAGCGACTCGCCCGAGGTATCAATACCGATCGTAAAGACATCCTTCAGAACAGATACTCGAATCGGGTACTCATTACCGGTCTCCGGAAACCAGCTGATGCGGTACTGCTGCTTCATCCGCTCGACGATTGCTTTTTTCATAATCGACTGAATATCCGAGGTACTGTAAAGCTGACTCTTTACCGACGTCGCCTTCGCCACCCAGAATTTGGCGTCAGCCGGAAGAATCTGCTCCCAGGGAAGCGCCTTTGTCTCCTCAAAAAGCTCCTCAAAGGTGGTTGCCTTAAATTCGCCCACCTTCCACAACACACGCTCTGCCGTGCGAAGAAATACGTTGGCACGGCAAATCGCGGCCTCGTCTCCGTAAAAGGTGATTCGTCCGTCTTCCACACGGGCAATCTCATATCCAAGATCCGTTATTTCCCGCTTAAGTACAGCCTCCAGACCAAAGTGGCAAGGTGCCATCAGCTCATATCTGCTCATAAAATCCTCATTTCTCTCAGGTTCTTCTGCCGCCTGCGATGCTTCCCCGAATCCATCGGGACACACTCCGGCATGATTATCCTCATTCTAAAACGAAACCGGTTTGCCGTCAAGAAAATTCGGATTTACACCGGATTTCCCTGTTCTATTTTTCCGCGATAAGCCGGAAATCCGCCCAGTAAGTCCACCGCAAGATACCCTCGCTCCGTCAATAATCTGCATGCCTCATAGCTATGTTGTCCCTTATCGCAATATACAAGAATCCATTTACGCTCGTCCGGTACGTATTCCTTCATCAACAGTTTTTCATAAGACGCCCACACCGCCCCCGGGATATGTCCTTTCAGATACATATCCCGATCCCGAATGTCCAGCACCAGGCAATCCGGTCGATTCAGGTAGCGGTAAATTTGGTTAATATCCATAGTTTCGATTTGCATAAGGTCACCAAACATCCTTTTACCATATTGTATGCAGACGACCTCAAATTTGAGATTATAATGCAAAAAGTGAATACTTTACTGCGGAAGTATGCTTCCCCGTATCTGCACTATCGAACGATCCTGTTTCTGAAGCATGGCATCTCCCCAATATTCAAAAAACATTGCGGTTAGCTCCGGCTTCCCAAGGTCCAGCTGCGCTGTACTGTCGGGTATACGCGGGTCATTAACTTCTGCATCAGCAAGCAGACGAACACTGCCTCTGCCAAAGTTTGTCATAAGTTCTTCCATCTGCTTTGCGGTTGCATTTCCGGCATACCAACGGTTCTCCAGCAGCTCCCTCGGCGTATACAGTCCCATAACGGATAATTCCGCAACCGGCATCCAGCCAAGCATTTGCCAATCGCCGTTCGGTAGTTTATCCACTTCACCTTCCGGTACGAAAATCACAACCGGGAATGTCGCATTTTCTCTGTCAATGACCCGATAATATGCCAAAATTTCCATAAGATTATTTCTGGACTCCGTATGAAACAGTTCTTTGTAGTTCTCTACGACTGCCAGCCACTCTTCTGCCTGCTTCGCAGAGAGTTCCGGATAGGTTTTATCACCGTTGTCCATCTCCTGACTGTACTCCGTAATCAGTTCCGTCGGTTCTTCCTTCGTATAATACTTCTCCGTTACGGGTGCTATGGTTGTCCCCTCCGGAATCACATCCCGATATTTGTCCGCATAAAATTTCCGCATCTGATCCGCATACCATTTCACGCATCCCATCTCGTACTCGCTGTCATACAGGCAATAAGAGCCTGCTTCGTCAAGCATGTTCTCAGACTTCATAAGCTCCGTCGCCAGCACCGCAATATCACTGCTCTTTACATCGGTATCCCGGTTCAGAACGTACTCTGCCATATAATAAGGAGCGACCTTACCATATTGGGCAAGCTGCGCAAGCGTCTCCTGATACTTCGCGATATCGGGCGAAAGACATTCTCTGTCATAGGGGTGAAATTCCAGTAAAATGTCTATGATTGCCTTGCGAATCTCCTCCGGCTTCTTTGAATCCTCTATCGGAGGCGTAGGGTTCTGCTCCTGTTCCGATGTCGGCGATGGTGTCGGTGTTACGCTTTCCGTCGGCGTAACCTCGCTGCCTCCGTCTCCCTTTGTCGTGACATCCTTTTTCCCTATGAAGGAACAACCCATAAGACATGCACATAGCAAAATGCCTATCACAATCCCCGAAACGGATTGCTTTTTATGATTTACGATTTTCCCGATTCTCTTCATAACGCTCTCCTGTCTGCTTAGTGTAGTCATTTTGAATTATACACCATGCAGACATAATTATCTATATTGAAATTAGAAAAAGGCTCCTGCATTCTATTCCTTGACCGTACAAGTATCATTGACCAAATCCAAGGTAACAGACAGGAATAAAGAGTTTCGCTCGCG
>DLOP01000153.1:10777-14007 GCA_002478505.1 Lachnospiraceae bacterium UBA7481 | reverse complement strand
CATATGGATTGATCATGGCGACCATGGACTCACCGGAAGAAAGCGGCGTATGCGGTAAGGATCTGGAATGGTATTATAAAGATGAAGTCCTTGTCATCACCGGTACGGGAGAAATGAATGAATACATATATTCTGTAGGCAGTTTTTCGTCAACCATACATTCTGAAGATATCGCGCCATGGCATGGCCTACGGAATCAGATAGGGTTGGTAATCCTTGATGAAGGAGTAACAAGCATTGGCGGCATGGCGTTTAAGGGATTTAGAAGCATGACGGGGATCGTCCTGCCATCGTCCTTGACCAACATTGGAGAGAGTGCATTTTGTGATTGTAGCAGTTTACAGCAGATCGAGCTGCCGGATGGTGTAACAAGTATTGGCAAGAGCGCATTTGAAAGTTGCAGCGGCTTGAGAACGATCTCGCTGTCAGATGGATTAACGAGCATTGGCGAGGGCGCGTTTTATGGCTGCAGTGGATTAAGGGAGATTGAACTGCCGTACGGCGTAACAAACATTAGCAAGGGCGTGTTTAGGGCTTGTAACAGTTTGACAGAGATTACGCTGCCGGATTCATTGGAAAACATTGGGGAGAGTGCATTTGCTGACTGTTACTGGCTGATAGAGATTACGCTGCCGGATTCATTGAAAAACATTGGGGAGAGTGCATTTGCTGACTGTAACCGGCTGACAGAGATTACAATACCGGACTCTGTAAAGAGCATTGGCGAGTGTGCATTTGAGAATTGCCATAGCTTAAAAGAAATTACCCTGCCGGACGGGGTAGTGAGCATTGGCGCTTATGCATTTGATTGCTGCAGCGGATTAACAGAGATTACGCTGCCAAGTACTTTGATAAATATTGGGAAAGGTGCATTTTGGTGTTGTAGAGGTCTGACAGAAATCACGATACCGGACAGCGTAACGAGTATTGGTGATAAGGCATTTTTCGAGTGCAGCGGTCTGATGGAAATCACGATACCGGACAGCGTAACGTATATTGGTGATATGGTATTTGATGCCTGTAGTAATATGACTATTTATTATAGTGGCAATGCGCTTGATTCCTATATTGATGGTAAGAGCAGCATGTGGAGTGCGTCTAATATTGTCTGGGTCAGGCAGTAATTTATTTTGCAAACGGAAATCAAGGATGGAGATTTTTGCGGAAACACAGGCGTTTTTTTAATTGACAGAAACGGAATAGAGTGTTATATTGAATAAAGTAACAGATAGAGGTTGCGTTTTTCAAGAGTACTGCATAGGATGTTACAGGGGCAGTTGAGGATGCAGGAAAGGGGAAGACGCCGAAGGAGACATGACCTGTTGCGTGCCTTCCTGGGGATACAGTGAATAACTGTATAACTGTCATCTTATAAAGATGGGGCGCTATCGGATATGTGCGAATTAACGCCGGCATCTTATTTGTCGGCGTATTTTTATGTACCCGTCTGATGAAAAGAGAGGAGAAGTGTTATGGCAATTTTTAAAGGAGCAGGAGTAGCTATTGTCACACCGTTTCACGAAGATGGTTCGGTTAATTATGAGCAGTTTGGTAAAAATATAGAATATCAGATTGCAAATGGAACGGATGCCATCATCGTATGCGGAACGACAGGAGAGGCATCCACGCTTACGCATGAGGAACATCTGGAAGTGATCCGCTATTGTAATGAGAAAGTCGCTAAGCGGATTCCGGTGATCGCGGGTACCGGTTCCAATTGTACGGAGACGGCGATCTATCTTTCCAAGGAGGCGGAGAAGATCGGCGTGGATGGAATTTTGGTGGTAACGCCATATTATAATAAGGCGACGCAGAAGGGGTTGAAGGAACATTTTACGATGATTGCCAACGCGGTATCGATTCCGATGATTCTCTACAATATTCCGGGCAGGACCGGCGGCGTGAATATCCTTCCGGAGACGATTGTAGCGTTGTGCCGTGAAGTGAAAAATATCGTCGGCGTAAAGGATGCTACGGGAAATATTTCCCAGGTGGCGAAGCTGATGGCATTGGCGGGAGAAGATGTCGATCTTTATTCCGGCAATGACGACCAGATCGTCCCGCTGCTTTCGCTGGGAGGAAAAGGGGTGATTTCGGTATTGTCCAATGTTGCGCCGAAGCAGACCCATGATATGTGCCAGAAGTTCTTTGACGGGGATGTGGAGGGCAGCAGAAAACTTCAGTTAGAGGCGATCGATCTGATTGCGGCATTGTTCTGCGAAGTCAATCCGATCCCTGTGAAAAAGGCGATGAACCTTCAGGGGCAGAACGCGGGAACATTAAGAAGACCGCTGACAGAGATGGAGCCGGAAAATGCGGCAAGGCTGGAAAAAGCCATGAAAACATACGGAATTCTTTAATTGGTCATACGGAAATGATAAGATGGGGCAGGGGTATCCCTGTCCCTTTTACAGCGAGAGGAGAATAAAATGACAAAAGTGATCATGCATGGGTGTAATGGAAAAATGGGACAGGTTATCACAAATCTGGCAGCACAGGATGAGGGGATTGAGATCGTAGCAGGGATTGATGTGTCGCAGCATATCAATAACAGCTACCCGGTATTTTCCTCGTTAAAGGAGTGCAGCGTGGATGCGGATGTGATCATTGATTTCGCGTCAGCAAAGGCAATTGATGCGCTGCTTGACTATTGTGAGGAAAAGCAGATGCCGGTGGTGTTATGTACGACAGGGCTTTCTGAGGAGCAGTTAAAGAGGGTAAAGGAAGTATCTGCAAAGACGGCGGTATTGAAATCAGCCAATATGTCTTTGGGAATCAATATGCTGTTAAAACTTTTAAAAGAGGCGGCAGCGATCCTTGCACCGGCAGGATTTGATATTGAGATCGTGGAAAAACATCATAACCAGAAGGTAGATGCGCCTTCCGGTACGGCGCTGGCGCTGGCGGATTCCATCAATGATGAATTGAGCAATGAATATGAATATATCTTTGACAGAAGCCAGACAAGACAGAAGCGGGGCAGTAAAGAGATAGGAATATCGGCAGTGCGCGGCGGAACCATCGTAGGGGATCATGACGTGATTTTTGCCGGTACGGATGAAGTGATTACCTTTTCCCATACGGCATATTCCAAATCCATCTTTGCAAAAGGCGCGATCCAGGCGGCGAAGTTTTTGGCAGGCAGACCTGCGGGGATGTACGACATGAAAGATGTGATTGAGCAGTAAGATTGGAAATCAAAGATTTCCAATCGGCAATTTGAGTCAGAG
>DLOP01000153.1:9974-10658 GCA_002478505.1 Lachnospiraceae bacterium UBA7481 | reverse complement strand
GAAATTAAAGATTTTGAGGCAGCTTGCAAAGCAATATCCGAACATTGCTGCAGCGTCTACGGAGATTATCAATCTGCAGTCCATTTTAAATCTTCCCCATGGGACGGAGCATTTCCTGACGGACATCCATGGAGAATATGAACAGTTTAACCATGTGCTGAAAAATGGTTCCGGCACTATTAAACGTAAGATCGATGAAGAGTTTGGCAATACGCTGCGGGAGAGTGATAAGAAATCTCTGGCGACATTGATCTATTATCCGGAGGAGAAGCTGACGCTGATTACGAAGGAAGAAGAAAATATCAATGATTGGTATAAGATCACGCTGCACCGTCTGGTACAGATCACAAAGCGTACCGCTTCCAAATATACGAGATCCAAAGTAAGAAAAGCGCTGCCAAAGGATTTTGCTTATATCATTGAAGAACTGATCACAGAGAAGGCGGAAGTGCAGGATAAGGAAGGCTATTATAATGAGATCATCCATACGATCATCCGGATCGGGCGTGCGAAGGATTTTATCATTGCGCTTTGCAATCTGATCCAGCGGATGGTTGTGGATCATCTGCATATCGTAGGCGATATTTTTGACCGTGGACCGGGACCGCATATCATAATGGATACTCTGATGAACTACCATTCCGTTGACGTCCAATGGGGCAATCACGATATCTCATGGATGGG
>DLOP01000153.1:9634-9817 GCA_002478505.1 Lachnospiraceae bacterium UBA7481 | reverse complement strand
ATTACAATACCAAGGATCTCAGCTTGGATATGAAGATGCATAAGGCGATCACCATTATCCAGCTGAAACTGGAAGGCCAGCTGATCATGCGTCATCCGGAGTTTGGGATGGAGGACCGGCTGCTATTAGATAAGATCGATTATGATAAAAAGACGGTCATGGTGGATGGTGTGGAATATGACA
>DLOP01000153.1:9349-9535 GCA_002478505.1 Lachnospiraceae bacterium UBA7481 | reverse complement strand
CACGTCAGGTTCCTGTATTCCAAGGGAAGCCTGTACAAGGTCCACAATTCCAATCTTCTCTATCATGGCTGTATTCCCATGGAGGAGGACGGAACCTTCAGCGAGGTCAATATTTATGGGAAGAAGTATTGCGGACGGGAGCTTTATGATGTGTTGGAGGCATATGCAAGGAAAGGATATTATTCC
>DLOP01000153.1:9112-9268 GCA_002478505.1 Lachnospiraceae bacterium UBA7481 | reverse complement strand
CGACATTTGAAGCCTATTTTATTGATGATCCGGCGGCCAGCAAGGAAAAGAAGAACAGTTATTATGCATTGATGGAAAATGAGGATGTGATCAACAGTATTTTTCGGGAATTTGATCTGGATGAGGAACATTCCCATATCATCAACGGGCATGTTC
>DLOP01000153.1:0-9025 GCA_002478505.1 Lachnospiraceae bacterium UBA7481 | reverse complement strand
GCCGGATATACGCTGATCGCCAGTTCCCATGGTATGTGGCTTGTGGCGCACGAACCGTTTGAAAGTAAAGACGCGGCAGTAAAGAAGGAGTCGGATATCGTATCGGATTCTATCCTGGTAGAGGGTTATTCCATGCGGCATTATGTTGCGGATACGGACATCGGCAGGCAGCTAAAGGAGAGTATCCATGATCTGGAGGAACTGCTGGAAGCATTCCGCTGCGGCGTTATTACGGAAAAAGCGTAAAAAGATATGTAAGTAGGCGCACCTTGCAGGAGCGCCTGGTCAGAGGGCGTTCTAACGTCTTCTGCTTCCGGAGTTATTATCTTTGTTGGAATCGTTGCCGGTAACCGCGTCAGTTGCATCATTAACGCCATTGGCTACGCCATTTGTGACATCATTGACAGCGTTGGCGGCTCCGTTCACTACATCATTAACAGCGTTGCCTGCATTGTTAGCGATATTATTGCCGGTGTTCTCCGGTTTTGTGGTGCCGGTGTTGTTGGCAGTGTTTTTGTCGCTGCTGTTATTGCTATTCTGGTCATTGCCTGCAGTCTGGGATCCGCTGTTGTTGGTATTGCCGTTGGCGGTATCTTTATTAGTGTTCTTTCCGCATGCGGTAATGGCAAAACACATTACGACAAGCAGGACGGGCAAAAAATATTTTCTTTGCTTTTTCATTGTTAAATGCTTGCTCCTTTCCAAGGTCTGCTTAAAGTCAGAATTTCTAGATCATGTTATAGATTCGACCTTGTGGTTAGTATGTGCGTTTTCGAAAAAAAATATGTGTTTTATAAAAATAATAAAAATGAAAGAAGCGAGAAACTGCTTATAACAAAAATTAAATGCTGCAAATGGAAAAGGAGAGTGTTAGAATGCAGTTCAGACCATGTATTGATATCCATGACGGGAAAGTAAAGCAGATTGTCGGCGGAAGTCTGGGAAAGAAAGACCGTGCAAATGAAAATTTTGTATCAGATCAGGACGCCGCTTTTTTTGCAGCATTTTATCGTGAAAAACATTTAAAGGGTGGGCATGTCATCTTATTAAATGGTGCAGAGCATCCGCTTTATGAAAAAACAAAAGCGCAGGCGATGATGGCGCTTCGGGAATATCCTATGGGACTACAGGCGGGTGGTGGAATCACGGACCGGAATGCGGAGGAGTTTTTAGAGGCGGGAGCGTCCCATGTAATTGTAACGTCGTTTGTTTTCCGTGAAGGAAGGATCGATTATGAGAGGCTGGAGCATCTGGTGAAGGCAGTCGGCAGGGAACGCATCGTTCTGGATCTCAGCTGCAGAAAAAAAGACGGAGAATATTATATCGTGACAGACCGGTGGCAGAAATATACAGATACCGTTCTTGATCTGGAACTTTTAGAAAAACTTGAGGGAAGCTGTGATGAATATCTGATCCATGCGGTAGATGTAGAGGGAAAAGCATCCGGAATAGAAGAAGGCGTTGTAAAGCTGCTTGGTGCATATGGCGGCAGACCTGTGACCTACGCAGGAGGCGTACATGATTATCAGGATCTTGAAATTTTGAAGACGATAGGGAAGGGACGGGTCAATGTTACGATCGGAAGTGCGCTGGAGTTGTTTGGCGGTTCCATGAATTTAGACAGGGTAATAGAACTATGCGCTTATGAGGGACGGTAACAAAGAGTTTGCTGTCATCCGAAGTAAACCCGGCAAAAAAGGAACCACGAACGGTTCCTTTTTGTGTTAAGTGTTTTTAATCCGTTAAAACAATATTGCTTATTCTAAAACAAAATCAGTTGCTTAATGACTAAGTTTATATTTTAGGAAAAGGCACATCGAAAACTGATTAAAACCTTGGTTTTTAAATAATCAAGAGTTTGATTATTTCTTAATAACATTGCTGGCCTGAGGTCCTTTTGCACCTTCAACAACGTCAAATTCTACAGCCTGACCTTCGGTTAATGTCTTATAACCTTCTTCATTCTGAATTGCGGAGAAGTGAACAAAAACATCTTTTCCGTCAGCTGTTGAAAGGAAACCATAACCTTTCTGTGCGTTAAACCACTTAACTGTACCTTCCATTACCAAGTACCTCCCAAAAAAATAAAATTATCTTGCAAATAGATGTTTGCATCAAAGATACTATAGCACATGAATAAAAAATTGTAAAGAAAAAAAACAAAAGTATATTTAACGAACAATATATTTAACTTGGAAAAATATAGAGAATTAAAAAAATATCTTGATAAATCCGAAAATCTGTGGTAGCGTTCTTTATAGATGGGATATTATGTTGACCAGATCATATTGATCCGCAAAGAGGTTTTGAGAATACAGACGAGGAAGATCAGATGGCGAGTAAAAAAGAAAGACAGGAAAAGAAGCGGCTGGCGCAAAAAGAACGCAAACTATTAGAACAGGGCAGCCAAAATGCGGAAACAGCCGTAAGTGAAGAGGTAAATGGTGAGGAAGCATGGGTTCGTCCGCCAACACAGGAGGAAATAGAATTTGATTATTTAGGACGACATAATATCACCTTTTACCGGATTTATGTTATGCATAAAAACCATAAAGGCGAAGTGCATCATTATATGCTGGGAAGGATGCAGATGTTTTTTTTGCTGGGAAGTTTTCTGTGTATGATAGGTCTGTTATGCGGTATTTTGGTATTTAAGGAGTACCGGCGAAGTAATCAGCTGTCCAATGCACAGGAACTGATCACTGTGTTACAGGGACGGCTGGCGACGGAAATAAGTCATGCAGATGAACTTTCGCTTCAGATATCGGAATTAAACGGAAAAGTAGATATTTTAAGCAGTACATTGACAGCTAAGACAGATGCTTTGGCTGTTTATGAGGAGGAGGAACGGGCACAGCATATGCCGACCGCTTATCCGCTGCGGGGCAATGCAGTCTATTATGTGCCGAAAGAAGGCGGGGAAGAAAATGGTGAGGAAGCAGAAGGCGGTGCTGAGGCAGACGGCGAACGGGAAGAACTCCAGGTGCAGTTTATGACAGACATGGGAAGCAGTATGGTTGCGACGGCAGACGGCGAAGTATCTGAAGTCAGTCCTTTAGATGGCGGCGGGTATAAGATCTCGATCGATCATGGGAACGGATTTGTGACGATCTATTCCGGCGTCGGAACGATCATGGTGAAAGAAGGGGATGCAGTTACAACAGGGTCAATACTGCTTGGCATTACCGTAGATGATACGGTGCTTTCCTATCAGATCATGCGAGATGGAGAGTATATCGATCCATGGGAATGTATGGAAATTCATGGATGATCAGTTGTCACTGTTTTCGCGTTTCATGCGTTGCAGAACCATATCATAAGAATCATTACCGTAGCTGAGGGAACGGTTGACACGGCTGATAGTGGCTGTGGAGGCGCCGGTTTCCCCGGCTATTTCTATATAGGTCTTTTTTTCTTTCAACATGGCAGCGACGGCAAAGCGCTGGGATAATGACATAAGTTCGTTCATAGTGCAGAGATCATCAAAGAACTGATAACACTCCTCCCTGTTTTGTAATGTCAGAACCGCGTCAAACAGCTGGTCAACTACTTTGGTCCGAAGTTTTTCATTCATATATTAGTCCTCCATGCCGCCATCGGCGGCTCAAACTTATACGGTATTATTTTAGCACAGGAATGCAAAGCGGTAAATATTTATTTCATTGCTTTACATGTAGTTTTATTTACTATATAATAAGATGTAGCGATAGTGCCTAAATTACATTGATATTAAGAGAGGATATATATCTTATGACAATTAATACTGAAGATCTGATCAACAGCATCATGGAAAGTTTTGACAGGGTTAAGTTTATCGATTCCGACGAGATCCCGAATATCGCGCTCTATATGGATCAGGTGACCACCTTTATGGATGAACACTTGAAGGATACGGCGAGATACAAGGATAAGGATAAGATCCTGACAAAGACCATGATCAACAATTATGCGAAGAATGATCTCCTGCCTCCGCCGGAGAAGAAGAAATATTCCAAAGAACATATCCTGATCCTGATTCTGATATATTACTTTAAAAACATTTTATCTATCAATGATATTCAGATGATGCTGGGGCCGCTGACCGAGAAATATTTCGGAAAGGAGTCGGGAAGTACGATCAAGGATATCTATGATGAAGTGATCAATATGGCGCAGGGGCAGCGTGAAGGATTGAAAAAAGACGTAAAGAATAAATACGAAGAAACTGAAAGGGTATTTAGCAGTTCCAAAATTTTTGAGGATACAGAGGAGAAAGACAGGGAAGAATTGAAGAATTTTGCATTTATCTGTATGCTGGGATTTGATGTCTATATTAAAAAACTTCTGATCGAAAAGCTTCTGGATGAAAATGCCGCAAAAGAGGAGAAGAAATCGTGATCATTTTAGCTGTTTAACCAGCTCATCATATTGGCGGTACATCCGCTGGACGCCATTTTCCAAGAGGTAGTAGTGCATGATATAGGGAACCAGCAGAACCATCAGGGCTGCCAGCAGGAGAAGGAGTCCAAGACTGATCTCTATGATGCAGAAAAAGAAGACGGCAAATGCCAGTCCCGCGAACATCAGTGTGACGAGCAGATGGATCAGTCGCTCATGGGAAAAGAAGGCGATCTGTTCCAGATGCCTTGCAAGAAGTTTTTCATATTCTTTTCGGGTAGGCATGATATCCTTCTGCGCCGTTTCTGTATAATTGCCATCAGCATCGAAAGCGGTCGTTACAGGCAGCTCGTGCGCTAAGATCTGATCCATATAAGACAGATATGCCAACATTCTTTTACGCATAAATACCTCCATTGGCAGGTATGTATAAAAATGAAAAACGCCGCTTTTAGCGGCGTTTTTCTGTGCGAAACTTAGTGTTTCTATGCTAGAAACCTTTGGTTCCTTAATGCCCATTAGCATGAGCATTAGAAACACTTTTCGCGCTGCTCCCTAAGCATGACGGTACTTGAGGGTGTTTTCGTTCTTAACATTTTAATTTTACGCCATTTTATTGACCGCAAGATTCAGACGGGAAATTTTTCTGGAAGCATAATTTTTATGATAAACGCCTTTCTTTGTGGCTTTATCAATTGTGCTTGTCGCATTTAACAATGCACTTTTAGCAGCTTCCTGATCGCCTGCGTCGATTGCTGTATATACTTTCTTTACGGCAGTCTTTACGCCTGATCTGATCGACTTATTTCTGTCTGCTTTTGTCTGGTTTACAAGAATTCTCTTTTTTGCAGATTTAATATTAGCCAAGACTTTGCACCTCCTGTTTTTTTGAATATGTCGTAAGAGTACGAAACTTTTCACTCATGATTTATACCAGAGCCGGACACGGACGTTTCTGGTATAAACATACTGTTATATAGTAAATTACAGGGTAAAATATGTCAATACATATTTTGAAAATTTTCGCAAAAAATAAGTTTACGAATATAATAAATATACGAAAAATATCATTAGAGATACGAGGTGCGGAAGTGGAAAGCTATATTGCGCGGACAGATCTGGCGGTGGAGGCCAAGGAATGTATCAATATGCCGGAACATTCTATCAATGGCGTCCGTATTCAGGAAAACTATAATGAAGAAATGGATATTAAGACAACGACTGTGGTGATCGAGAGTAAAAATGCCGAAAAGAAGCTGGGAAAGCCTATGGGACATTATATTACACTGGAGGCGCCGGGGCTGGTCGAGCCGGACGAGGATTATCACAGGGAAATTTCGCTGGAAATAGCAAAGCACCTTTTAAATATAATAAAAAAACCTGATGAGGAAAAGTCGATTCTGGTGGTCGGACTGGGCAACCGCGATGTGACGGCGGATTCTCTTGGCCCCTGTGTGGTGGACCATCTGTTTATCACAAGGCATATCATTATGGAATACGGAAAAGCCGCCTATGAAAAACATAAGATGCATATGATATCGGGGATCGTGCCCGGTGTCATGGCAAAGACCGGTATGGAGACGGCGGAAATCGTAAAAGGTGTTGTGGAAAAGACAGAACCTGATCTGTTGATCGTCGTGGATGCGCTTGCGGCAAGAAGTACAAAGAGACTGAACCGGACGGTGCAGATCACGGATACCGGCATCTGGCCCGGATCCGGCGTGGGCAATCACCGCAATGCATTGACGGAGGAAAGCCTTGGGATCCCCGTGATTGCCATCGGTGTCCCTACAGTCGTGGATGCGGCGACGATCGTCAATGACGCGGTGACGTTGACGAAGGAAGGAAAGATCAACGGTATGAGCGAATTAAACAGCATGTACGTGACTGGCAAGGATATTGATTCCATTGTTTCCAGACTTTCCTATACGATTTCGGAGGCAATCAATATTGCCTTGGATATGGAGTATGAGGCGACATAGTGATATCATAACATGATATGTCATAGCATGATATGTCATATAATATGTTTTTGGGCAATATACTGAATTATGGTTTATTATAGGCAGGACAAACAAAAAAGAATACGGTATCTCTGTGGAATTGTGGGTGCGGGCATCCTGCTTGCAGCCATTGTTGTCGGAGAGGCGGGAAGACATCCCGTAAAGGAGGGCGGTGTTGATATCGTCAGGTATTTTGGGGAAAGAATGACGGTGCTGGTTTGTCCGGTGTCGGGATTTTTGCAGGCTTCGGAGACAACGGTTTCATGGCAGGAATTTTTTTATTCCATTCCTTTTTATCAAAGTCCGTTATACGATTACATACAAGGGGAAGAGGAAGGGACTATGACGCTGAGTTATGAGATGCTTGCCATCTGGGAGGGCAGCGACGAAGGCGGCGCTATGTCAGCGGGTTCCGCGGACGGTGATAATTCATTTGCGGCATCTTCCGACGCTATGCTGCAGGCGTGGAACATGACCGGGGGGAATGCCGGTTTTTCGGTAAATGATGCGGTGCCGTTGCAGGATATCCTGCCGGGGGCGGCAGGAGGCTTTACCTTGGAAAATTTTGTCCCGGCGTCGGAACGGAAGGTATATTACAGTCTGAATGACTTAAAAGATTATTCTTTTTTGATACGAAATTTTTATATTGTAGATCCTTCAACCGGCGTGACGGCAGATCAGATCAATGCGGAGTATATGATGTCCCGGGATATGACGATCAATAAGGAAGTGGACGGACCACAGATCCTGATCTATCATACACATTCGCAGGAGGCGTTTGCAGATTCCGTACCGGGAGATGTTTCGACGACGATCGTCGGCGCGGGGGAGTATCTTGCGTATATTCTGGAGGAGGAGTACGGATATGAAGTGCTTCACCATGTTGCCAGTTATGATACGCAGCAGCACAATTATGCCTATTCCTATGCAGAACCGGAGATCCGTAAGCTTCTGGAGGAATATCCCAGCATCCAGGTGGTGATCGACCTGCACCGTGATGAGATGGCGGAGGGAACGAGGCTGGTTACGCAGGTCAACGGACAGCCGACGGCACAGTTTATGTTTTTTAACGGACTTAGTTATCTGAATGAGCTGGGACGTATTGATTATCTTTCCAATCCGAATCTAAAGGAAAATTTGGCATTTTCCTTTCAAATGCAGATGACAGTCAATGCCTATTATCCGGGACTGGCAAGACGGATCTATCTGAAGGGATATCGTTATAACATGCATCTTACAGGAAAGTATCTTCTGATCGAGTTGGGAGCGCAGAATAATACTGTGCAGGAGATCAGGAATGCCTGTCACCCGTTGGCGGATGTACTCGACAGGGTATTGAGCGGAAGATGACTATATTTCTATTTTCAAGCCGCAAAAATTTTGCTATAATATAAAAATGGCAAAAACATAGTTTGAAAGTAGGGGAGAATTGACCGCTTATTTATGAATACGGATCGTATTGTATCATATTTAAAAAAACAGGATAAAAAGTGGTATCCGATCATTGCTTTTGGACTAACGTTGTTAACGGTGACACTTTCATTTTCTATGGCACAGATGCTTTCCAATGGAAAATATACTGTGCTGTTTGGCGATTTTTTGAAACAGTACGTCCCTTTTGCAAGATTGCACGCACAGGATATCAGACAAGGTAATTTTTCCGGGTTTTCATGGAATGTATCCATGGGACAGGGGACAAGCCTTTTATATGCGTTTTATTCGTATAGTCCATTTTATCTGCTCTTTTTATTCATATCCGATGATCTGTTGGCATCAGAGCTGGCAGTTCTTCTGCGGATCGCTACTGCGGCCTTGACGTTCTGCCTGTATCTGCAGAAGGGAAGAAAAGAGGAAGGGGTAAAATGCATCTTTTTTTCTATCTGCTATGCAGTTTGCTCTTTTCAGATCGTCTTTTATATTGCTTGCGACAGTGTATATCTTTTCCCATTGGTACTGCTTGCCATTCATCATTTTATTGATACGAAGAAGGTAAGCGGACTTGTGATTGCTTATGCAGCATCTTTTGTGATCTATTTTTATTATGGGTATCTGATCGGTATTTTTTCTTTTCTCTATTTTGTTGTACTTCTTTGGTATAGGGACGGAAAGGGATGGCTCAGGAAAAACGGAAAACTGTTACTGGTTTATATAGCGGGTGTTGTGGCGTCAGTGTTGTTGAGCATGGCAGTGCTCTGTCCTGCGATTATGTATTATCTTGATAATTCAGGAGTGTTTGATAGCAGCTATACCGGTCTGAAGCTGTTTCCGACGGATCTCTGGCATGCGATGTATCTTGGACGCCCATTTGCATATAATCAGGATCTTCCGTATCTGTACTGCGGATTGCCGGTGCTGCTTCTTCTGCAGATGTATTTTACAAATCATAGAATATCCGGAAAAGAAAGGATTACGGCGGGGGTTGCTCTGCTGGCTTTGCTTTTGGTTAGTTACATCCAGCCATTGTATGAGATGCTGCATCTGTTCAATAGACCGGATGGCTATACGGTGCGTTATACGTTTGTCACAGTTCTGCTGCTGGTGGTGATTGCATGCAGAGAGTGTACTTTTTTAAGGGATATCGGTTGGAAGAGGCTGTTTACTGTTGCGGCAGTAGATATTATATTCTATTTTTTGTCATATCTGCT
>DLOP01000124.1:33007-40203 GCA_002478505.1 Lachnospiraceae bacterium UBA7481 | reverse complement strand
AATTCGCCATCCATGGCTCAGTTGCCCCTTTTCGGAACATCGTGTTCCGAAATTGCTGGGTATTGAAAGGAATGTTAAGAAATTCTAATTTCCTTCCAATGCACATGCACAGATTATGATTTGTGCGGCCCGCCGTATCATTTCTTTAAAGGTAACTTATGACACCTGAATCCTAAGTTTCAAACTGGCTGTTATACAGCTTTGCGTAAAAACCATCCTGCTCCAGCAGACTTTCATGGTTACCCTGCTCTACGATATGACCGTCGCGCATGACAAGAATAATGTCAGCCTCACGGATCGTTGAAAGCCGGTGCGCCACGATAAAGCTGGTCCTGCCCTGCATCATTCTGGCAAATGCATTCTGGATCTTGATCTCCGTTCTGGTATCAATGGAACTTGTCGCCTCGTCCAAAATCAACATCGGCGGCAGCGCAAGCATCACCCTTGTGATACAGATCAGCTGCTTCTGCCCCTGTGACAAGGTGCCCTCGTTTTCTCCGATCACGGTATCATAGCCATGCTCTAACCGACGGATAAAGCTGTGGGCGTGGGAAGCCTTAGCTGCTGCCACGATCTCTTCTTCTGTAGCGTCCGGTTTTCCCATGATGATATTGTCCCGGATGGTACCGTTCATCAGCCATGTTTCCTGTAATACCATACCAAAAGAAGTCCGAAGGCTCTTTCTGGTCATCTCGCGGATATCCGTTCCATCCACCGCGATGCTTCCCTGATTCACATCATAGAAACGCATCAGAAGATTGATCAGCGTCGTTTTTCCGCATCCTGTAGGTCCAACGATCGCAATACGCTGTCCGGGCTTTACAATAAGATTCAGGTCTTCGATCAGGCTGCGTTCCGGCACATAAGAGAATCCCACATGCTCCAATTTCAGACTGCCCCTGACATCATGAAGCGTCACCGCATTCTCTGCTTCCGGAATCTGCGGTTCTTCTTCAATCAGTTCAAAGATACGTCCTGCACAGGCGATGGCATTTTGAAGCTCCGTGATCACGCCGGAGATCTCATTGAACGGCTTTGTATATTGATTTGCATAGCTTAACAGACAGGATAACTGTCCCACTGTCAATGCCCCGCCTGTGGCAATGACCGTCATGGAACCTGCCAGTGCCACTCCGGTATACACCAGTGAATTAACAAATCTGGTAGAAGGATTGGTTGTGGAGGAAAAGAAGATTGCCCGAAGGGATGCCTTCTGCAGCCGTCCGTTGATCTCATCAAACTGCTCCATGGCATCGTCCTCATAGGAAAATGCCTGCAATACCTTCTCATTTCCAATCATTTCATCGATTAAAGTGGTCTGCTCCGCCCTTGTTTCCGACTGCAGGCGGAACATATCATATGTCTTTTTTGCAATAAACGCTGCCACAAATAAGGAGACCGGCGTGATCAGGACGACGATCACCGTCACCTGAACATTAATGCGGAACATCAAAACCAATGTTCCGACGATGGTAAGCATGCCGGTAAAAAGCTGGGTAAATCCCATCAGCAGACCGTCCGCAAATTGATCAACATCCGCGATCACGCGGCTGACGATCTCGCCTGCAGGATGTGCGTCGATATAGGAAAGAGGAAGCCTCTCTATCTTTTCAAATGCCTCCCTCCGGATATCCCTTACCACATCAAAGGTAATCTTATTGTTACATGTATTCATGATATACTGCGCCACGATCGTCACGCCGATCACAGTCAGCATCCTGTTGATGATCTTGGAAAGCCCCTCAAAATCGACCTGACCTTTTGCCACGATCATATCAATGGCATCTCCGGTCAGGATCGGCAGAACCAATGCCAACAGCGCGGAAACCGCCGCCATAACCAGCGAGAGAATAAGCAATCCCCAATATCTGCTGATATAATGCAGGACTTTTTTAATAATATGACGGTTACGCATTTGCCACGCCTCCCTTCGCCTCTTTCTTAAACTGGGAGTCGTAGATCTCCTTATAGACCTCGCACGTCTTTAAAAGCTCCTCATGAGTTCCAAGCCCTGCCGCCTCTCCATCCTCCAGAACAAGGATCTGATCGGCATGCATCATGGAAGCTGTCCGCTGCGACACGATAAATAACGTGGGGGGATCTTCCATCTCCCGGATCGCCTTGCGCAGCGCCGCGTCTGTTGCATAATCCAGCGCCGACGCGCTGTCGTCTAAGATCAGGATCTTGGGATGCTTTACGATTGCCCTTGCAATCGCCAGCCTCTGTCTCTGCCCGCCGGAAAAATTCTTTCCGCCCTGCGCCACTTCCGCGTCCAGACCTCCGTCCTTCTGCAGGACAAATTCTTTCGCCTGCGCGATCTCCAACGCCTTCATGATCTCCTCATCCGTGGCGTCTTTTTTGCCCCACTGCATATTGCTGCGGATCGTACCGGTAAACAACACGGACTTCTGCGGTACGATGCCGATCTTATCCCGCAGTGTCTGATAACGGTACTTTTTCACGTCCACGCCGTCCACACGTACCGTCCCTTTGGTAACGTCATAGAACCGGGGAATCAGATTGACAAGCGTCGTCTTACCGGAGCCGGTGCCGCCGATAATGCCTATCACGGAACCTTTTTTTACCTCCAGCGTAATCCCCTGCAAAGATTCTTCAGATGCATTGCAATACCTGACAGATACATCGACAAATTCCACGGCGCAACTGTCATTTACCACGCGTCCATCCCCGCCGTCGTACGTTCCCTCCGTCATGGAAGACTGTATCTGCAGCACTCCTGAGATTCTTCCCGCGCATGCCATTGCCTTCGTCACCGTGATGATCAGGTTCGCCAGTTTGATCAGTTCGATCAGGATCTGTGACATATAATTGACAAGGGCAACTACTTCACCCTGTGTGATGATACCCTGATCCACCTGAACCGCCCCACGGTACACCAGCCAGATAATGCCGCTATTGATGATGGCAAAGGTCAGCGGATTCATCAATGCGGAGATGCTTCCCACCGCCGTCTGTATTCCCACCAGTTCATGATTGGCTTTCTCAAAGCGGCTGATCTCCTCTTCCTCCTTGGAGAATGCACGTATCACCCTGACGCCGGTCAGATTCGCCCTTGTTCTGGATAGAACCTGATCCAACGCATTCTGTACCTTTCGGTACATCGGTATCGTCAATAGCATAATGCCATACACAACAATGGACAGCAAGGGAATGACTACTACAAACACGACCGCCGCCTTGACATTGATCGTAAACGCCATGATCATCGCACCGAAAACAATAAAAGGAGATCTTAAAAACAGACGGAGCGTCAGGTTCACACCGGACTGCAGCTGATTGATATCGCTTGTCATACGGGTGACCATCGTAGACGTCCCAATCGTATCGATCTCTGAATAAGACAATCCCTGAATATGATGAAACAACGCTTGCTTTACTCTTGCCGAAAAGCCTACCGCCGCCTTCGCCGAAAAAAACTGCGCCGTCAGCGAGCATACCAATCCGATGATGCCCAGCGCCACCATGATCAGGCACATTTTTACAATATAAGTCCTGTTCCCTTCTGCGATGCCCACATCAATGATCTGTACCACAACAAGCGGTATCAGAAGTTCAAAAGAAGCCTCCAGTAATTTAAACAGAGGCCCCAGTACACATTCTTTGCCATATCCTTTAAAATATTTGAACAATGCTTTCATTTTATAAACATGTTCCTTTCCATACCTGCGGCGGGTCTAGCTCTATTTCCAAGTATCCGTATACATGATCTTCGCCGCCATGTCATCTGCGCTTTTCTCATCCGTCAAAAGCGCCAGCAGCCTCAGCCCAAATGCTATGGAAGTTCCCATGCCTCTGGAGGTGATCACATTCCCATCTACAGATACTTTATCAAACGAAACCTTCGCGCCTGTCAGCTGATCCTCCATGCCGCCATAGCATCCTGCCTTTCTTCCCTGCAGGATACCCCGATGCCCCAGGATCGTCGGCGCAGCACAGATCGCCGCCACATATTTTCCTTTTGCATGGAACTCGTCCACTTTCTCCATCAGGGGAGCACAATTTTCCAGATTTTCTTTTCCCTTCAATCCTCCGGGAAGGACGATCATATCCACTTTTTCAAAATCCAGTTCCTCCAAAAGGATATCCGCCTTCACCTCAATATTGTGGGAGCCCATCACTGCAAGCCTTCCCATGATAGAAACCATGACAGTTTCAACGCCGCCCCGGCGTAAAATATCTACGACTGTCAGACCCTCTATTTCCTCAAATCCATCCGCTAACATGACCGCTATTTTTCCCATATAAATTTTAAACTCCTTTCTTCTACCTATAATAATAATATAATAAATTAACTCCCTTTTCAGAAAAATGTTCCCAATTTTCCTCTAACAGTTCTTTTCCGTAGAAACACCCATTGCTAAATCTACGATTTCATCAACAGTTGGCTCTTTGGGCAAACCAACTAATTCTGGATAATAAATCAAATCACTTCCTCCCGGGTGATAGATTCCTTTCTTAAATTTTAATACCAACGCATGATGCTCTTCTTCTGTCAATAATTTTCCAGTCTTTTTATCATGTACACTGATAATTGTTTCGACCAAATCAACAAGTTCTTCTCTGGATAATTTTTGTTCCATATTGCTGCCTCCTCATCATGCCCAATTTATTGTTGTAACTATAATTTGTTTTCATTAGGAACACAATTCCGAATAGAGTGTAAATTAAAATAATAACTTGATACTATTTTGTCCGGTTTACATAACTCTTTGTTTGAATCTCTATGTTCCAAAAACATCATAAATGAAATCATTTTTGGAACATAGAGATTCAAACTGCAAGTTATGTAAACCTCATGGCTTTGATCCTTGCTATTGCTTCCACAGTATTCTCATAGCTGCCAAATGCCGTCAGTCTGAAATAATGCTCACCGCTGGGTCCGAATCCGGAACCCGGTGTACCGACCACATTGGCATGTTCCAGAAGATGGTCAAAAAATTCCCAGCTTGTCATATTGTCCGGTGTTTTTAACCAGATGTAAGGTGCGTTCACACCGCCTGACGCCTCATAACCGGCATCCTTTAATCCATTCAGGATATATGCCGCATTCTTCATATAATAGGCTACCTGTTCTTTTAACTGCGCTTTTCCTTCCGCAGAATAGACCGCCTCCCCGGCACGCTGGACAATATACGGCGCACCGTTATATTTCGTGCCGTGACGCCTTGCCCAGAGCGAATGAAGCGCAACATCGCCGCATTTCAAATCTTTGGGAATCACTGTATATCCAAGACGGACGCCGGTAAATCCTGCATTCTTGGAAAAGGAATGAAGCTCGATCGCGCATGTCCTTGCTCCGTCACATTCATAAATGCTGTGCGGAACATCCGTCTCCGTAATATAAGCTTCGTAAGCAGCATCATAAATGATGACCGCGCCGATCTTATTCGCATAATCCACCCACTCCTGAAGCTGCGGCTTTGTGATCGTAGAACCGGTGGGATTGTTAGGGAAACAAAGATAGATCAGATCCGGCTCCTCCTTAGGAAGCACAGGGGCAAATCCATTATCCGCCGTACAAGGCATATAGATCACATTGCTCCATATCTCTGTTTTCGCGTCATAATTACCTGTCCTGCCCGCCATAACATTCGTATCCACATAAACCGGATATACGGGATCGCAGACCGCAATCTTACTATCCTGCGCAAAAATCTCCTGAATATTGCCGGAATCACTTTTCGCCCCATCGGAGACAAAGATTTCATCCGCATCGATCTGACAGCCTCTTGCCCTGTAATCGTTCTCCACGATAGCATTTCTCAGAAACTCGTACCCCAGATCAGGCGCATACCCGCGAAACGTCGCTGCATCCGCCATCTCATCCACTGCCCGGTGCATTGCGTCGATGATCGCCGGCGCCAGCGGCTGCGTCACATCTCCGATGCTTAGACGGATCACGCTCTTATCCGGATGCGCCTCCAGATATTCTTTCTGTTTTCTTGCAACTGTCGAAAAAAGATAACTTCCCGGCAGTTTCAGATAATTTTCATTTACCTGAAACATTTGTATTTCCACCTCCTGTTCCTGTATTTCCTTCTACTTTTCTTTTAATTTTTTTCTACGCTTTTTTTATTTTTCTTTTTATCTCTTACTGATTTTCTTCTTAATCTCTTTCTGATTTTCTGCTTTCAACATTTCTTCCATGTTTTCTATTTCTATATTTCAACCTCGCCCTCAAAAACCACTCTTGCCGGTCCGGTCATATAAACGCAATTTTCCGTTCTGTCCCAATGGATCTGTAGTTCTCCGCCAAGCAGACGGACTGTAACATCTTCCTCCGTCCTGCCATTTAATACACATGCCACAACCACGGCGCAGCAGCCCGTTCCACAGGCAAGGGTTTCACCGGTGCCCCGTTCCCAGACTCTCATATCCACCGTATGGCGGTCGACCACCTCCACAAATTCCGTATTAGTGCGGTTGGGAAAGCAGGGATGATGTTCAAACTTCGGACCGATCTTTTCAATCTCAAAATTCTTTAAATCTACCTGTTTTTCGATGTTTCCCGCAGGATCTTTTCTCCGGATCTCATCCATAAAAACGACTGCATGGGGGTTTCCCATAGAAACACAGGTCATGCGGTATTCATCGTCCTCTATACAGATCGGGCAGCCGATCACACTCTCTGTCTCAGACGGCATTTCCACAGGAACCTTCTCTTTCAGCAGTTCCGGCGCACCCATATTCACTTTCACCTGATCGACTTTTCCATCTTTGATATACAAGGTAATATATTTAACTTTACCGGCGCTTTCTATCGCAAGCTCCGTTTTCTCCGTCAATCCGTAATCATAGACGTACTTTGCCACGCAGCGGATACCGTTGCCGCACATCTCCGAACGGCTCCCGTCGGCATTGTACATTTCCATCTCAAAATCTGCGGTCTTGGAGGGATTAATAAAGATCACGCCGTCACCACCGATTCCAAAATGCCTGTCGCTCAGCTTCTTTACGACCTCCGGCTTATTCTCCACCGTTTCCTTACTTCCGTCCACATAGATATAATCATTGCCACAGCCTTGCATCTTAACAAATTTCATATATAATAATCCTTTTTCATTTTTATTGCTTGTTTTTCCTTTGCGGCTATTTATATTATTTAAACTCGCAAACCCGCGCTATCGCGCTTCTTGTCCGATTTCATCGGACGTTTGCTCGTTAGTAGCCGCAGG
>DLOP01000124.1:29591-32999 GCA_002478505.1 Lachnospiraceae bacterium UBA7481 | reverse complement strand
TGATATGATTTGTAAATATGTTTTTTTAATTTTCAAAATAAAAATGGGGAAACTAAAAGGCAGCCTTTATGATTTTAGTCATATCCCGCCCCATCTTGTCATAATTTATAAAAAGCAAACAATCCATCCTACAGGAGATTCCTATGAGTGCAAAAACAAAAATCGTTGTTCTTCGTTCCAAAGAGATCATTTATACCGGGCTGTTCATCCTGCTGGGAATATTATTTATTGTCCTTCTTCTGATTATGTTCCTGCCGGGCAAGAACACCGGAGAACCCATCAATGAGGGCGAAGTATCTTATGTACCCGGCGTATATACAACATCCCTGATCTTAAAAGACCAGACAGTCGATATCGCTGTCGTCGTAGATGAAAACAATATCAACAGCATCAGCATTGTCAACCTTGACGAGGCCATTACCACCATGTATCCTCTGATCGAGCCGTCCCTGAACGATATCGCTAACCAGATCCTTGAAAAACAATCTTTAAACGGCATTACCTATCTGGAGGATAACCGGTATACAACAGAAATCTTGCTGGACGCTATCGAGGTTTCCTTAAAGAAAGCCGCCGTTACTCCGGAATAACCAATACGGTACATATTCTTAATACGCAATCGGGCAGGGAAATTTTCTCCCTGCCTGGCAGTTCCGCAATTCTGCCCATGAGGTTTGCATAACCTGAAGTTTGAATATCTATGTTTCAAAAATGATTTCATTTATGATGTTAAAACATCTATGTTAGAACATAGATGTTTGAAACATAGATATTCAAACGAAGAGTTATGTAAACCAAACTTGACTCTTTCGCAATTACCTCGCATTTCGGCACAACTCCTTCAGTTCCCCGACAGTAAAATAATAATATCTGTTGCAAAAATCACAGTGCGTCTCTATCGTCTCCCCATCCGCGATCATGGCGTTTAGTTCTTCCCTGCCCAGACTGATCAGCGCCTTTTCCACACGTTGTTTACTGCAATTACAATAATATTGCGGCACGATGGTTTCCATGATCTCCACACACATCCCATCCGTAATCAGGTGCAGAATATCCTCCGGAGAATTTCCTGCATCCAACAATGACGTAACACTGCTGATCTTCCTTAGATTTTGTTCCAGCCGATCGATGACTTCTTCCGTCGCATCAGGCATCAACTGGATCAGGAATCCTCCAGCCTGTCTGATACTGTAATCCCTGTCAACAAGTACACCCAGACCTACCGAAGAAGGCGTCTGCTCCGAAACCGTAAAATAATAGGTCATATCCTCTGCGATCTCACCTGTCTGCAATCTTGTCCGACCGATGTAAGGCTCCTTTAATCCCATATCCCTGATCACCGTCAGATCGCCCGCCCCGACTGCGCCGGACACATCCAGCTTACCGTTTGCCTTTAATGGCAGATTCACCGCCGGGTTAAGTACATACCCCTTCACTCTGGACTTTGCGTCTGCCGTTACCGTGATGCCGCCAATGGGACCGTCACCCGTGATTTTTATCGTAAGAAGATCATTTTCTCCCTTCTGCATGGCACCCATCATAGCGCCTGCAGTCAAAAGCCTTCCCAGCGCAGCCGTTGCTACCGGAGATGTTTTATGCTTATTCCATGCCTCCTGCACCAGTTCTCTCGTATCTGCCACAAATATTCTGACCTGTGCGTTTTCTGCCGCCGCCCGAAGAATCCCGTCACTCATTTCCCATACTCCTTAATACATTATCCGCTAATCATACTAATCCAATCACCATTCCATATCACAATCCTTTAACCCGTCTTGCCACATTCACTTGCTATGACCGTAATCCGCTCACTATCCTTTGTTACCACTCCATTCGTATCCGTATCATACGCCGCCATAAATAAAAGTCCTGCTTCCCGCAGGCAGTCTTTCATCTCTTCCAGCTCATATCCCCGCTGCAGATGTTCTTCCTCAGCCTTTGCATATAGGCCGCTTTTCTGATCCTTAATAAAAAAAGTCAATGCATATTCATTGATCCCTGATTCCTCATCATATTCGTTTTCCCAGATAAAGCTGCCTTCCTCCCGGTTCTCCGCGATCGTCCTATCCCCGATCACATCCCGATACTTATGTACCGTATTAAAATCAAAAACAAATAATCCTTTCGGGTCCAGATAATTATTGACCAAACGGAAGGTTTCTATCAGGTCTTCATTCTCCAGAAGATAATTCAGACTGTCGCAGATACATATGACAGCCCGCACGGTACCATATAATTCAAACTCCCGCATATCCTGACACAGATACAGGATATCAAGACCGGAGGATTCCCGCTTTTTTATCGCCAAGTCCAGCATTTCGCAGGAAGCATCCACGCCGATCATATCATACCCAGCCTGTCCCAGCAGTTCTGTCATGGTTCCTGTACCGCAGCCCAGATCCAAAATAAGCCCGTCATGGATCCCATGCTCTTTCAAAAGTTCCACGATCCGCTCTTTCCATGCCTGATATGGCACTTCCTCCATAAACAGATCGTACACGGAGGCAAATTCTGTATACGCTCCCAACTGATTATTCATTTCTTTCTGTATTCCCCGCTTCCTTAGAATCCCCGCCAAGCGCCATCGCAATCAGTACGCCGACTGCCAGAGCGATCAGTCCTGTAACGGCGCTGACCACATTAAATCCGGAGAAGTCATTCAGCAGCACAATGGCAACCGGAGACGCCAAAATCAAACCTATGATAGACCAAAATACCACATAAGGAAACTTGCTTAACAGAATCTCTATGAGCTTTGCGATCCCAAGGATACCAACCACAACACCGAGTCCAAAGGGAACCAGCACACCACAGCCGCTCAGGATGCCTTGCACATCGAACGCGACCAGCGCCTTCACAAAAGCATTGATCGTTTCGATCACAGGATTATAATATCCCATCAGCATCAGCATCATAGAGCCACTGACGCCGGGGATCACCATCGTTGCAGCGGCAACGATCCCTACACCGAATATTTTGATACAGTTCACCAGTCCAAAGGACAGATCCGCCTTTCCTCCTTCTGTCCCATCCAGCACAGCCAACACCACTACCAGCACAAAGAATGCCAGACATCCAATGATATGCTGCGGCCGTATGGAAACGCCTTTTACCCTGCTCCAGACCGCCGGAATACCGCCCAGGATCAAACCGATAAACAACAGATTGGTCTGAATGGGGATCACGCCTAACATCCATTCGATCAGCATAGACAGACCAACAATGCCAAGCAGCATACCGATACCGACCGGCAGCAAAAATAAAATGCTTTTCTTAAATTCCTTAAAAAGATGGGTCACGGAACTGATCAGCTTATCATAGATGCCCATGGCTACCGCCATGGTTCCCCTGCTGACGCCGGGAATGATATTGGCGATCCCGATCACCGCTCCTTTTAAAATGTCCCTGATC
>DLOP01000124.1:29381-29562 GCA_002478505.1 Lachnospiraceae bacterium UBA7481 | reverse complement strand
GCCAAAATACTGTTCCGATACGGCAGATTCAATCAAAACCTCACTTCATATAGGACTTCAACGCACCGATCAAAGCTTTTGCCTCGTCATCTGTTCCCACCGTGATCCGCAGGTAATTATCGATCCTCGGCTGGCTAAAGTAGCGGACATAGATCTTCTTTGTCTTAAGATATTCAAACAA
>DLOP01000124.1:29076-29273 GCA_002478505.1 Lachnospiraceae bacterium UBA7481 | reverse complement strand
TTTCTGAAATAATCATCATCCCTGACAGCTTCAACGCCAAGGATAAGCGAAGGGCGGTTCATGGTATAAGAATTGACGGAAAATTTCACATCGTTCAGGTATCGGATCAGCTTCGGCTGTCCCATAGCATATCCGATCCTCATTCCCGCCATGGCGCGGGACTTGGAAAATGTCTGGATCACCAGAAGATTATCATA
>DLOP01000124.1:28907-29045 GCA_002478505.1 Lachnospiraceae bacterium UBA7481 | reverse complement strand
ATATACGCCTCATCGATCATAACCACCCTGTCTTTATTATATGATACAATCTCCTCAATCATGGAAAGATCTTCCAAAACGCCTGTGGGCGCATTGGGATTGGGGAAGATAATACCGCCATTGTCCTTCAGATAATCC
>DLOP01000124.1:27409-28813 GCA_002478505.1 Lachnospiraceae bacterium UBA7481 | reverse complement strand
TGGAATTAAAAAAGGTCAGAAAGGCCTGCGCAATCACATCATCCGATCCCACTCCCACAAACACCTGCGACGCGTCCAAATGATAATATTCCGCCAGCGCGTTTACAAGACTGTCCGCAGACGGAGACGGATATAACCTAAAATCCTCATAATCCATCTGTTCAAGCACCCTTTTAACCCCCGGCGCAGGAGGATAGGGACATTCATTGGTATTTAATTTAATAATGTCTTTTTCTTTCGGTTGTTCCCCGGGTGTATAGGGAACTACTTTTCGCACATTTTTCTCCCACTCCATATTTGCCTCCATCTATTCTGTTACTGCTTATGTATTAACGCATTTCATTCTTTTACCTATTGTTTTGACGTTATTCATTCCCTTGCTTTCTGTTCTGCTGCTTTTAGTTCCGCTGCTTCCCTTTCCTTCTTCAATCTGACCGCAGGCAATTCCTTCTCGTATTCTGTCTCATATTCAAAAATATGTGTTTCAAACGCATTGATGATCAGCGTATCGCCAAAACAATTGTACCTCTGATACTTCCGCCCGTAATTCTTATGTACATGTCCATGCAGAAAATACTTTGGGCGATACCTCTCCAGAAGACCGACAAAAGCTTCAAATCCCTGATGAGGCCGGTCGTCTCCGTCCCCAACCCCATATGCCGGCGCATGCGTTACCAGAATATCAAATCCTTTGTGCCGTTTCAACTGAAACCACAGTTTTCTGACTCTGCTTCGCATCTCTTTTTGCTCGTACTGATGAATTCCAATCTTATAGCGGAGAGATCCTCCGAGTCCAAGGATCCTTACGCCATCATGCACATAGATCTTATCTTCAATACAGATACATCCATCCGGCGGATACTCCTGATACCGGTCATCATGATTGCCATGCACATATAATACCGGCGCATGCGCCAATGTTACCAGAAACTGTAAATAATTCGGGTTCAGATCGCCACAGGATATGATAAGATCGATTCCCTCCAGTTTGCTTGGTTCATAGTAATCCCAAAGATTTTTGGACTCTTTATCCGCTATCGCCAGTATCTTCACAATTCCCCCTCCATGTCAGAGCAGTCTTTCTGTATTTTAGGCTTTTACCCTTTGCAGCTTCACCAGCTCCACCGCATCATCCTTCAATTCGCTGATATCTGGAAGATACCCGTCAATATTGTCAACCAGCCAGTCAAAGCCCACACTGTCTTTCGGTGAAAGCTCCATGCCGTCTTCGCATTTCAGCACACCCCCCTGCGCATAGATGGGACCGGTAAAGGGATTTAGCTCCATTGACCTAAGACCCGCCCTGAGATTGCGCAACAGACGCACCGAACCTGCGCCCAGATTTCTGGAATAGATCACATCTACCGCCCCGGAGGACATCCCCCAGAAATAATTCAATGCCTG
>DLOP01000124.1:26867-27375 GCA_002478505.1 Lachnospiraceae bacterium UBA7481 | reverse complement strand
ATCAGTTCTTCATATAATTTACCCCAATGACGTACCGGCATTGCCAGATTCTTATGGTTACCATCCTCCTGAATCTGGAACAACCCAAACTCCTTTTTTTCATTTAAAAGCACATTTAAATCCCTGCCGGAAATCAGCTGTATCTGTTTTTTCTGAAACTCTTCTTTGATATTCCTGTCCTTTAAACAGCACCATTCCAGACATACCCTTGCCCTGGGATTGGTCATCTGCACACCCAGCGCAAAAGCATCGATCTCCGCCACCGTACCGGCAATGGGATAATCCGCAAGATAACCGATATTGCCACTCTCAATCAGCGACCCCGCAATCGCCCCGCTGATGAATTTCGCTTCATACATCCTCAGATAATAGGTTCTGATATGCTTATGATTGATATTCATGGAGCAGTTTAAAATGATCGCCTCCGGATGGCTGATCGCCACCTTCAGCGCCGAAGCCGCCAGTTTGGGAGACGTTGCAAAGATTACCTTGTTACCCGCCTCTGACA
>DLOP01000124.1:21373-26837 GCA_002478505.1 Lachnospiraceae bacterium UBA7481 | reverse complement strand
CTTGTGGCGATCTTATCCTTAAAAATATCCTGTATATATTTTCTTCCCAATTCATGGGAATACGTCCACGCAGAATTCTGCACCCCTTTGTCATGGACAAATGCAATCTTTAAAACAGGCGCCCCCACCGGGAAGATCTTTGACAAGGATAACTTCTGGGTCTCCGCAATCGGATTCAATACCAGCGTCGCTTCCTCACCGTTATTATACATCAGTATTTCATTCCAGATGGCGGCAAGATCCTTGCGGATCTCCACCTGCGTTCTTTCCTTTAACTGATCATAACCATAAATCTCCAGATACATACACATGGCGTCACCGGCAGTGATAGCCAGTTTATTCTGGGCGCGAAGTTCAAATTCCTTTTCAAACAGCGTATAAACCAGTCTAAAATCCTGCCGTTCCTCATCTGACCACACCCGCGATCCGTCATCCGCAACATATTCCAGAAGTTTATGAAAGCCGCCTTCCTTTGTCATCCAAAGGTAATTGATCTCCGTCAAATCGTAAAAATCAAGAAATTCATAATACATCCTGCATTCCGGACTATCCGTCTTTTTCGGGATCACACGCGTCACATTCCCCTCTATGCTGACGGAATCCATAAACTTGGAGACGCTGACCCGCTTATTGCCCTCCATAATATAAAACTTATTATTAAATTCATATGCCTTGACGGGATCCCTTACCCCCTCTTCTTCCAGCATGTCATATAACTGTCCCCATTTTACGGCAAATTCCGAACCGGATTTCAGGATCGGCATAAAATTACCTGCAAATGCCGTCGTTCTTCCCGCGCTGTACGTACCCACAATAGACTTGATCGGAATTTCAACAAGTCCCAACGATACCTGCGCTTCTACCTCTACATGGGACAGTATGTCATCCAGCACCGGAAGATACGGATACTTTCCCTTTGCCACGCACGAATGATACTCTTTTTCCCCTAACTTTAAAGCCTTATTATAATCTACTACCGCCATGCTATCACGTTTTCCTCCATATTATCTGTTTGCACTCCATTTATATTTATTATTATCTGTCTTGTTTATTTTTCCTTCGCTGCTTTTGTATGTAATCTGCTATAGATAAACACCATCACAGCAATTCCCACAACCGTATATATCACGCTATTTACCGGCATGACAAACAGTTCATAGATTTTCCCGGGTAAGACAGACACGAAATATACGGACGCATTGGCCGCCATGTGAAACACTACCGGAAGCAAAATATTACCCGACCAGTACAAAACCAGCGCAAGCGCAATCCCCATCAACGTCGCATAGATGCCTTGCAGAAGATTCCCATGGAAAAACCCGAAAAACAACGCCGTCAGACATACGGCAAGCGGAGCGCCCATAATGCGCGAAATCCTGCCATAAATCAGCCATCGGAACAGCATCTCCTCCACAATAGGCGTAACGATAACATACAAAAACACCGCCAACCCAAGTGGTATTTCAACACGGGCCGTGGCTTGGACGAGCCTTTCGGGGTCGCCGTTTATCATTATGTAGAGATTGGATATCGCAAGGTTAAGCCCCATCGCCAACAATGCACCGGCAAGGACCGTCCATCCACAATATACTGCCTTTACGTGTTCTCGCGGCACCGCATCCCTGCGGCGGAACAAAAAATAAAAAATAACCGCCGTACATATCAGCGCAGCCACCCTGATGCATGCCGCCAGTGTAGAAGAATGGTCTCTTACGACAGACGATATCTCCCCAACGCCCATTCCCACCAGAAAATCCACCAGCTTCTTCCCGATCCATGTGAACGATCCGGCGGAAAGCTCATATATTACTAGGGGAATCAGCATATAGACCGCCCGCATAAGCGAAGAACCCTTATTTACAGGCGGCTCTTCCCCCAGCAGATAACGCTCCAATTCTATTACCGTTGCCGCGACATAATCTGCGCCGCTGCGCTCCAACTCCCCTTCCGGCGCATATCCATATGCCACTGCCACACCATGAAGTCCATATGCCTTTGCGCCGCTCATATCAAAGATGCGGTCTCCAACCATCGCTGTACTGTTACGAAGAGATGCGCTTTCTTTTCCATTCAGCCAGGTCTTGTCCCGTCCTGCCCGATCTATCTTTAAATCTGTTTCTTTCAGCGCATATAACTGCATCAGCGCTTCTTCCACAACCTCTTCTTTTTTACTCCTTCTTCCATCCAGCTCACTTCCGACAACCACATCAAAATAGGAATCCAGGTGAAAATGTTTTAAAATCTTCTCTACAAATACCCCCGGCTTACTGGACGCCACCGCCAGATAACAGCCCGCTTCTTTCATATGCTTAAGCATCTGGGGAATACCGTCATATACCATATTTTCAAACAAACCGATTGAGGAAAACCGCTCCCGGTAGTGTGCAACCGCCTTTTGGGCATCCGCCTTAGACATATGATAAAATTCCATAAAGCTGTCTTGCAGCGGCGGTCCGATAAAGGGCTCAAGCTTGTCTATATCAGGTTCCTCTATATCCATTTGATGCAGCGCATACTGGACGGATTTACAGATCCCCTCTTTCGGATCCGTCAGCGTCCCATCCAGGTCAAACAGCACATAACGAAATCGACTATTCACAGCATCCCGCCCTTTCCACATATCCACACATAACAATTTATATGATTATAACATCTTAACAATAATTGGTAAACTCTTTTGTTGAAAATTACATATTTAAGACGCATTACATTCCCTATTGACATTTCTAAACGATTTCCATATAATGAGAGACAATTGCAAAACGCATCTAACATTATAACTTACGCTAGGGGTGCTCATCAGGCTGAGAAGCATTTATGCTAACCCTCATTACTTGAACCGGATAATACCGGCGGAAGGAAGCGGTCGCGATTTCCTGTTTTTTTAGGTATGTACATCACGAACGTTTTTTCCCTCCCGGCGTAACAACCAAAGGAGGATTTTTTTATGTTACTTATGTTACGGTCACTTGTTTTTCCCACGACAAACAGTTGGGAGGAAGATGTATTTCAGCTGACGCCGCTGGGCATAGCGCTTGTCGCCATCCTGATCATCATCCTGATCGCTTTGGCAATCTGGCTTTTTTCCCATAAAAAAGCAGCTTTGTCACAAGATACGGCTTCCAAACAAAACGCAGCTTCCATCAAAAACAGCACTAAAAAAACAGCCATCAAACAGCTGACGTTCTCCGCCATGGCTATGGCATTGGCCATGCTGCTTTCCAATGTAAAGATATTGGATCTATTTGCAGGCGGTTCGGCAACTCTCTGCAGCATGTTCTTTATCACTTTAATCGGCTATTTTTATGGTACGGGTGCGGGACTATTGACCGGTTTAGCTTATGGTCTCTTGCAGTTTGTCATTGATCCCGTATTTTATACACTGCCGCAGCTGCTCATCGATTATCCCCTTGCTTTCGGCGCTCTGGGACTTTCCGGACTGTTCCGCAAAAAGAAATGGGGACTTCAGATCGGATATGTTGTCGGCATTATCGGACGTCTCTTTTTCTCCTGGCTTTCCGGCATTCTTTTCTTTGCCAGCTATGCAGAATCTTATCAGATGCTTCCGGCATTATATTCTTTCTACTATAATGGGTCCTACATCGGCGTAGAAGGTGTGATCACGCTGATCATCATCTCTCTCCCGCCGGTCAAGAAGGGACTGGACGCTGTCAAGCGCATGGCAGCAGTGTGAAAAGCACTTCTAACGCTCATAGCAAAGGGCTATCAAATTGAAAATCAAAGATTTTCAATTGCGAAGAAGTGCTATGTTTCACACCTAAAAAAAAGAGGGCAGGAACTTATCTTGCCCTCTTTTTCATGTAATCGCAGACAATCCGCACCAGATCCTTATCCAGCTTCCCGCTCTTTGCCATGGAGTCAAGAATCTCCAACGCTTTATGTAAGGGCATCGTGCCTTTATACGGCCGATCCTCGGAAGTCAGGGAATCGTAGATATCTATGATGGTAAGGATCCTGGTCAAGATCCCAAGCTCATCCGCTTTTTTATGGTTCGGATAGCCGGAGCCGTCCAGATACTCATGATGTGACGACGCTATCTCCTGCACCTGGTCATATTTTTCATTGAACCGGATCTTATCCAGCATCTTGTCCGTAAATACAACATGCTGCTGCACGATCTCCCGTTCCTCATCCGTCAGGGTACCTCTGGTAATCGAAAGCGCCTTAAGCTCCTGTTCATCCAGATAGGGAATCTTAGTGCCATCCTTCATTACATAGGTACGCGAAGCCATATCCTTAATCCTGTGGAGCTCACTATCCGTAATCCGCTCCCTGATATTCATGCCCGGAATCTCCGCCCGGAAATTGCTCAGCCTAAGATCCGCCATCGCCCACTCCGCATTGTCCATCCTGCCTTCCAACATGTCGATCTTCATCATAAGGCTGATTTTTTCCAACTTATTCATCAATGCATCAAACCGGTCGCCCAGTCTGGTGGATTTATTCAATACCTCGCGCGGCGTGATCATCTTACCGATATCGTGAAGCATCGCCGCCATGTACAACTGTTCGCTTTCATTCTTATCTATGTATTTATCATATTCCCCACGGGTGTGAAGCGCATTGATATGATCGACGATCTCCCGGCAGTATGCCGCCACGTGCACGGTGTGATTGGCATTATACGGAGTTCTCGCGTCAATTGCCGTCGTCAGGGAAGCCACAAATGAAAACAGCAGTTCCTCCAGATCCTGAATCAGCATCATATTGGTCAATGCCATAGCCATCTGCGCCGTCAGCGAATTGACCATCTTTACATGCGGATCGGAGAATGGGATCACGCTGCCGTCGTCGTCCGTACAATTAGTCAGCTGCATGACGCCGATCACGCCCTTGTCCGGCTCAAAGATCGGAACGGTCAGGAGGGATTTTGTCCTGTAATCATGTACCTTATCAAATTCCTTAATGGATAATATCTCAAATTCTTTCTCTCGGTAAATATCCGGAATATTAAGATTGATCTGATGTGACGCCGTATAAGCCAGCAGGTTGTGGGATTTGATATCGATCGCAACGTCATCCGTCGGCTCGCCGCCACGCCCCCGGTACAATCCAAGGGAACGGTTGACAAACGTAAGCTGACGGAGCCTTCCGTCATCTTCGATATAAAGGCTGCCGCCATCCGCATTGGTAAACTTCATACATCCGTCCAGAATCAGATCGAACAGCTTAAAGTAATATCTTTCCGTGGATATCGAATAACCCAGCTCCAATATATCATTGATTTCGTCAGTAATTTTCAACATGCCAGAGAAATACCTTTCTACTTATACAACAGCACGCAGTGCCCCGCTCGATTCCGCTTTGCTCCATCTCCCTCGCGGGCTTTCGCCCTATGCTCTCTTGCAAAATCATAGCCGCAGTGCCCTCGCTCGATTTCGCTTCGCTCCATCTCCCTCGCGGGCTTTCGCCCTATGCTCACTCATGAAATCATATCCCGCCC
>DLOP01000124.1:9856-21349 GCA_002478505.1 Lachnospiraceae bacterium UBA7481 | reverse complement strand
CATTGCTTTCGCGTACATTATAACAAATAAATACACTTTTGGCTATTCTTTTTTATGCTTTCTACTCAAACCTTCTACTCAAACCCTCAGCGTCGTTTCCAATGAAAATGAATAGATCAGCTTTTCCTTCACATGTTTTTGCGTGATCTGCTCCAATGCACGGGCATACAGATCCATCTGGATATGATACCTTGATCTCAGTTCCTCCGCTTCCGCTACCCTGTCCGTCTTATAATCCAGCAGCACCAGTCCGTCCTCTTCCTCGAAATAGACGTCGATAACCCCCTGTACCAGAACCGTCTCCTCCTGCGGAAATCCCTCCTTGATCTCCTTTGCAGGAATCCCTATAAAAAACGACTTTTCTTTATACAGTCTTCCTTCCCTGTCAGCCTTTATCATCCTCCCGGCAAGATCGGAGGCAAGAAAATGCGCACATTTTCTAACATTGATCAGCTCTGCCGCTTCTTTGGTGAGCCTGCCGGAGGCAATATTTTTCTCCATGATCTGTCTTACCAGATCTACGATTTCTTTCTGACCGGATCCTCCTTTGCTATATCCGCCGGTTTCCGATACTGCAGCTTCCTCTTTCAGGATATTTTTCAATGTGCCGTATTCTATCAGCTCCATGATCCTGTGGACCGCCGTCCCCCGTCTGCTTCCCAGCGAAGGTTCTTCCTCTCCCCGCATGAACTGTGGCACATATGCTTCCCTGATCTGCGTATCAAACATCTGATAGGCTTCTGTGTCCTCATAGGCAGCCTTCTTTAATTCTGATACCGTCGTCTTTGTATACAATCCTGCCAGTTCCGGGTAAGGATAGGTTACGGAAAAACGTTCCTCAAGAATTTGCTCCCATACGGGATCCGCCAGCCGCCCGATATCCTCCACCGCTTCTTTTGACAGCGCGGCAATAAAGCTGTCCTTCTTTTCATGCGCTATCACATCCTCTATTTTTATGCCCAAAATATATGCCTCTCCTTTGCCGCTTCCAAGATAAGCAGCCAGAAGGAAATCCAGATACGTCGTATATTGCAGGATATTATCACAGCCTGCTGCTCCGCTTTTTCCCCACTTTTCTACCGTCTTATCAAAATCGTTTACGCCGCCGGTCATGATCAGCTTTTCCTTTGCCCGCGTCATGGCGACATACAAGATCCGCATTTCCTCCGAAATGGCGTCCGCCATGATCTTATCGGCAATGGACTTTTTTAAGATCGTCGGCCGCCTGACGCGAAGCGCCGGATCAATGTGATCCAGTCCGATACCGTACTCCGTTTCCAAAAGGACAGGTCTGGAAACATCTTTCCGGTTGATCTTCTTTCCCAGTCCGCACAAAAAACAAACCGGGAACTCCAATCCCTTGCTCTTATGGATCGTCATGATCCTGACCACATCGGCATGTTCATCCAGCATGCCGGCTTCCCCGTAATCCACCTCCTGCGCCTTCAGCTGACTGATATAACGCACAAAATGAAACAGTCCATGATAACTCGTCGCTTCAAAATCGGACGCCCTTTCCAAAAGCATCATCAGATTGGCGCGTCGCTGCTTTCCTCCCGGAAGCGCCGTAATATAATCAAGATACCCTGTTTTCTCATAAATTTCCTCCAGCAGCTCCCTGATTCCGGTATATTTTGCCTTCCTGCGGTATTTTGCGATCATATCCATCAACGCGGCAGTCTTCTCTCCTAACTGCCCGGCGGCGGCATCCTCCCGAAAACTGCATACCTCATCATACAGGCATCCGGCTCCATCCTTTTTATTTCTTCCCGACTTGACTTTCGCCGCTTCCTCCTCCGTAAAACCGCCGATATAAGAAGTCATCACGCCGTACAGCGGGATATCCTGTCTGGGATTATCCAGCGTCTGTAGAAAGCTTATGATCGTCCGCACTTCCAATGTGGAAAAATATCCTGTCTTCGTAGCGGAATAAACCGGAATCCCCTGTTTTTCAAAAACTTTCCGCAATGCCTCCTCATGATCATCCATGGCGCGCAGCAGGATCACGATATCCCCGTAGGACACCGTCTTGGCAGTCCGGCTCTTTTGATCATAAATTTGAAAAGACTGCTTGATCATGTCCTGTATTCTGCCGGCAATATAATACGCCTCCAGCTCTTTTGCATCCCCAATATCTATGGCATCATCATACTCCTTCGGCTTTTCGATCAGGACCAGTTCCGTATTCTGCGTCTGTCCTTCTACCGCCGGATATTCTGCACCGACATATAGCCTTGCCTGTTCGTCATAGGACACGCCTGCGCTTTGCGAAGTCATGATCCTTTCAAAAACGTCGTTGACGCTTTCCAACACTTCCCGACGGCTTCTGAAATTGCGGTTCAAATCGATGCGGACATTCCGCCCTGCTTGGCTTTCTTGAAAAAGTGCATATTTCTTCATAAAAATCTCAGGTCTTGCCAGACGGAAACGGTAGATGCTCTGCTTGACATCGCCCACCATAAAATAATTATCCTCTCTGGCAACAGTCTTCAAAATATACTCCTGTACATAATTGCTGTCCTGATATTCATCCACCATCACGCAGGCAAAATAATCCTGGTATTCCTTCGCCGCCCTTGTGGGAACCAGCGTCCCATCCTCCGACTTCTGCAAAAGGATCTCCAGCGCAAAATGCTCCATATCGGAAAAATCCACAACATTTCTCTCCCGTTTATGAAGTCCGAACCGCTCTATAAAATCTTTCGTAAGCCGTATCAGCTCTCCTGCTGCCGTCTTTGCCCCTCTCTGTGTGGCAAGGATATGCTCTGACGTATCATAATAGCAGTCAGACAACCGCTCGAAAATCTTCTTTACACTTTCGCGGCATGCCTTCACCCTGTCGCAAAGCTCCTTATCATCCGTTTTCTTCGCCCTTCCGAAAGCCGGAATCTCCATTTTCTGTAAAAGATCGTACCGCCGGTCAAATGCATCATTCTCCTTAAGCGCATCCAGAAGCGCCTTCTGCCCCTCGACCGCTGGCAGATATGCCGCCGGACCTCCCGCTGCCCGGCAGAGCTGCTCCGCCTCCTTTGCAATGGTCAATCCCCGTTCAATCAGGCGTTCATTTTCCGCCAGCTTATCCCTCCACCACTTTGTCCGCTCCAATTCCTCAAACGTCTTTACGTCATAATCCTTTGCCGCATCTTCCAGCCAGTCCAGCGGATATGGGTGCCNNGCTTAAGGAGAATGATGCATTTATAGTAATAAAGAGAAAGGGTGATTTCCTCTAACAGCTCGTCCTTTCCATTCTCTCCATAACATTCCGCCAGCAGGAAAAAATCCGAATCCTCATTTTCCTGATACCGTTCTTCCAGCAACTCGTCCAGCGTATCCTTCATCAGCAGCTTCCTCTCGCCCTCCTCCATCACGCGGAACGCCGGATCCAGCCCGATATCCCCAAAGTTGTTCCGAAGCAGATACAGGCAGAAACTGTCTATGGTAGTGATCTGCGCATTATAAAGCAGCGCTGTCTGCCGCAGAAGATCACCGTCCTCCGGCGTTTTTTCCAGCCGTTCATTGATGGCTCTGCCTATCCTTTCCCGCATCTCCGCGGCGGATGCCTTGGTAAACGTCACCACAAGCAGACGGTCAATATCCACCGGATGTTCCCTATCCGTGATCAGGGAAATGATACGCTCTGTCAGCACTGCTGTCTTTCCGCTCCCTGCTGCCGCAGAGATCAAAAGATTGGCATTTCTTGTCTGGATCGCGCTCTGTTGTTCTTCTGTATATGTAACACCGGACATTTCTTCCTTCCTTTCTTTCACCGTCTTTTTGTAATTACTCACTATCACTGACGGTTATCCCGCCGGACTGCGAATCTTTCAACTCTTCCGCCATTTTTTCCACGGCTTCCGCCTCGCTTATGTCCATATCCGGATTCTCAAAGCCGGGCAGCCGCCTGTCAAAGCAGCACACTTCCCGGTAAGTGCAATAACTACAGGCAGTATCGCCATACGGTCTGGCACTCCGGTTCCCCTGCAGTATTCCGCTTCCGATCCTGCAGACCATATGCTCCGCATAATCACTGATCAGCTTCATTGTATCTTCCGATATTGCCTGAGATGCGGCGGTATAACTTCCATCCTTTTTCTTTTCCAGCCGGATGACATCCGAAACATCCGTATAAGTCTGATCCAGCCCTTTGATGACTTCCTCATCCTCAACAAGATAACCGGATACACGCAGTTTTTCATGCATCCAACGCTCCCATTCCTCCTGGGATACGTTGGCATTCTCCTGCGCCATGATCGGGTCTGTCACCGGATAATAAAACAATGCCGCCGGAACCACCTGCTTGTCCGGATTCTTCCGTTTTACACGCTCTACCGCCTGCTCCAGATATACGGCAAGCTGTAGCTGCAATCCGTAGTACAGCTGGACAAGGTCGATCTTTTTCTCCCTTGATTTATAATCGATCACTTTTACATAAAGCATATCGTCCTTCTCAAAGACGTCGTAGCGGTCGATCTTCCCGGTGAGCATCAGCTTTTCATCCTCGGTCAGTCCCAGCTTCACCCGGTCAACGGATACCTCCTTGCGAAAACTGTACTCAAACTCCCGTGGCACAAATTTCCCTTTTTTCAGCTGGTACTGCAGATTTTGTACGGTACGAAGCAAGATCCTGCGGATCTGGGTCAGCCGGTAAGCCGTCCGCTCATCCTGATAGATCACGCTCTCTCCATAGACCGCGGCAATATTATTTAAAATATTGTCAAGTATTTCCTCCGCCTGCTCTTTGGTAAAATCTGTCCATAACAAACCCTGTTCCGTTAATTTTAGGCCAAACTGTTCCAACGCCTGGTGAAAAAAGTTTCCCATATCCATATTTCCGAAAGAATAGTCTTCCCGTTCTTTCAGCTGCATGCCATATTGGAGGAAATGCGCATACGCGCAGCGGGCATACGCCTCCATCCTGCTGATGCTGTTCTCCAGCACCACGCCGTACAACGCCCTGACGACCTCGCGGTCAAGCGCCTTCGGCTTATAGCGATAAAACGCAGCATCCCTGATCATGGAAAGCGACGCAGCATCCCTCTTTTCATACTCCTTATATAAAGCTGCAAATACGGGCTGCATTTCCCTTGGAAGCGTCTGATCGGCATACTGCCGGAACAAATGCGCAAAACATTCCCTGCTGTCCTTCATCGCCACAATCTCATCCATAACCTCCGCCGCACTGCCGCCGGATATCCCGCTGCCACCAGGTACTCCGCTGTCATCTGATGATCCGCCGACATCCGGTACTCCGCTGTTATCCGACAGCCGTATGCCCACGGGAAACATCTTATGGATCATTTCCACCAGATAAGAGGGCCTGAGTGTCTTTCCATCCGCATCCGTCTGCGCATAGGATATCCACAGCTGCTCCGAAGGCTTGGTCATATTCATATACAGATACAGCCTCTGGGTATACATCTTCTGCCTTGGCGTGGGACTAAGTTCAAATCCCGCCTCGGCAATCGTCTCCCTGTCCATATCGGAGATCATTCCACCGCCCGTATTATGCTTTGGTATGATCCCTTCATTTACACCGATAAAAAAGAGAGCTTTCACCTGTTTCAGTCTGGTACGCTCGATATCGCCGATCACTACGCGGTCCGTATCCTGCGGCAAAATCCCCACCTGAATCTCCAAAATACCCGCCTCCAAGATTTCAATGAACTCATCTAAGGACAGCTCCTCTCCTTCCAGCAGAGAAGCCATCTGCTCTAAAAGCTGCATCAGATATCCATAAATCTGATCATACTCCCCCGCCCGCGCAAAGTCCTCTTTTTCTTTAAAATACGCGGCATACTCCTGTAGCTTTTCAAAGATATCATGATCAGCTATAAAATGATAAAGAATCTTTACCATTTTCTCCGCCGTACCGCCATTCTTCAATGACAGTAAGGGACTGAGCAGTTCCATCAGCGCCTCTCTTGTCTGATTGATCTGCTGCAGCGGGTCGGACAGCTGCGACGGATCAGCCGTCTGTAATGTCTCCCGTCCATCCGACAACTCCTGATGCTGCCGCCTCATATATGCGGGACGCCGTACAAATGCCCTGCTCCATGTCTTTTCACCGCGAATCTTCAACGCCAGCATATAATTTTCCAGTCTGTCGATCTCCTCCTCCGAAAGTCCGCTGAATCCGCATTTTAGGAAATGCACCACGCTTTCGTAGGAAAAATTGTTACGGATCACCTTAAGTCCGCTCTTGACATACTCCGTAAACGGATTTAAGCCCAGTTTTCTGTTATTGTCCAAAAATACGGGGACATCATAACGTTCTGACATTTCCGCCGTGTAAGATGCATAACGCTCCAGATCCCCTGTAACAATGGCGATATCTCTGTATGCGTACTTTTTTTCCTGAATCAGCCGCCGTATTCTGATAAATGTCTTTCTGAGTTCTTCCCTTGGCGATAACGCGCAATCGATATGTATCCCGTCCGCCTGTTCCCGATATGCCCCCGCGCCGGCCCGGAACAAATGCTGTTCAAGATAAGCCAACGTCGGCTGCCCACAATAACGGATGACCGGTGTGCCTTTTAACAGGACATCTTCTCCCCTTGGCACATCCATCTCCTTTGCCAGCCCGCTTACCTTAAGGATCGTTTTCTTACTCAAAGCAAACAAAGAAGATTCTTGCTGTTCGGGTTGCTCTAATTCCTCCGCCGGCAGCGTAACCGTCAGGATCACCTCCTCGCACAACGTTAAAAGCCTGCTGATCACATGATCCTGCACCGGCGTAAATCCCGTAAATCCGTCCAGCGCAACGATACTGCCCCTGATCAGTTCCGATCTTTCCAGCTGCTTAGCCAGAAGATCCATCGTTTCTTCTGTGGTGATATACTTATCTCCCAGATACTTTAAAAAACTTTCATACAGGCGGTTGATATCCTGAAGTTTCCCCTTGAGCACATGTCTGTCTTTTACCGCTTCGCAGAGTTTTTCTACCTTGGCCACATCCAGACCATACTGCATAAACTCGGAAATAACGGATTTTACTTCATGAATATATCCTGTCTTCTTCAGATGTCTTCCAATCACAGGAAGCTCGTCCGCCATTTCCAACGCCAGCTTTCTCAGGATCAGATTTTTTCCGGTGTCATCCAGCGTCAGGCGTTCCGGCTGTCCCACTTCCTCAAATATATAATGCGCCAACCTTCCGAAACTGAAAATCTCTATGTTCATAAATCCATGCCGCGGATGACGCTCTATCATCTCCTTCTGCGTCTGCATGGTATATTGATCGGGAACCAATACAAAAAAACGCCTTTCCGGCTCTTTCATGGAACGCTCTATGATATCCTTCTGCAGACGGCTGCTCTTTCCCGAACCTGAACTGCCGATGTAAAATCTTAGTGACACTATTCTTTCCTCCAAAAAACACTATATCCCAAAATAAGCGTCACACAATGGTGACGCTTAGATTATTTTCCCATATCTATCCGCCGGATATTAATGGATAGCCTTGATACGGATCTGGTTAAAAAGCTTCTCTGCATCGGGATAACGGTACAGCTTTCCAAGCTCAGCCAACGCCCGCAGGATCTTATGCGAATCAACATAAGGCATGGAATATCCGCGATCCTTACAATACTCCCTCATCTGCCGGTTTAACGTCTTTTCAATAAAAGCGATCCTTTTCTTGATCTTCAACGCATCCATCTGAAGGATATCCACCATTTTCTCCATCGGAAGATCGTCAAAATAAAACATCAGCGCCGTCTGCCTGTGAATCTCAGGAAGGTTGCAAATATAATTCTCCAGCGTGCGGATATATTCTATATCATCAATTTCATTCCCCGGAAGATATGCGTCCGGACCTGTAGGAACCTCATATGCACCCGCTGTCTCCGCTGCAAGCATTTCTTTCCTGTTCGCCATCAACCAGTCTGCCGTGAATTGGGACACCGTTTCATTCATCCATAACGCATACTCATTGGGATTATCCAACAAGAATGTATTCTGCGCAAAATAGATATACAGTTTTTCCAACAGGACATCTGTCTGCCGGTCATCGCAGACAATAAAATGCAGCTGAAAATACATATCGTCTATGGACATCTCATAGATCCTCCAGAAATCATCCGAGTGTCCCTGCATAAAATATTTTGCTGATTTTACCAGTTCATAAGTCGTATTCAATAAAATACCCCCTGTTATCAAAACCTATATGATTATTGTATCAATAACAGGGGTCAACTTCAAGTAAATTATTTATTTTTCATAAAAATATTCTTAGACTTCCATATGCTTTACAAAAGATCTTTCAGCAGTTTATTGACAGTTGCGGGATCAGCCTTGCCTTTCATGATCTTCATGGTCTGTCCTACCAGAAAACCGAGAGCCTTTTCTTTCCCTGCACGGTAATCCGCTACCGACTGCGGATTGGCGGCAATGACTTCCTCCACCGTCTTATGGAGCGCCCCTTCATCGCTGACCTGCTTTAAACCGTGTTCCTCTACATATCTTTCCGGATCAATATCCTCGGCAAATATCACTTCGAAGATCTCCTTTGCAGTCGTCTGGTTAATGACTTTCTGATCTACCAGCTGAATCAGCTTTGCCAGATGCTCCGGTGCAAAGCGGATCTGATCCGCATCCATATTATTTTCCTTCAAGAGACGCATCGTCTCCACCATCAGCCAGTTGGATACCTTCTTGGGCTGTCCGCAAAGCGCTGCCGCCTCCTCAAAAATATCCGCCATCCGCTTCGTGCCTGTGATGATCTCAATATCGTATTCCGGAATATCATATTCCTTTTTATAACGCTCTATCTTCTCCGGTCTGAATTCCGGCTGCTTTGCCCGAAGCTCGTCAAGCCACTCTTCAGAAATCTCCACAGGGATCAGGTCCGGATCCGGAAAATACCGGTAATCCTGCGCATCCTCCTTGCTTCTCATGGCATAGGATTCCATCTTCACATCATCCCAGCGTCTTGTCTCCTGCACTACCTTTTCTCCCGCTTCCAGAAGATCGATCTGGCGGTTCTTCTCGCCTTCTATGGCATGGGTGATCGAAGTAAAGGAATTCAGATTCTTCATCTCCGTTCTGGTGCCAAACTGCTCCGAACCAACCTCACGCACGGAAAGGTTCACATCCGCACGCATGGACCCCTCCTGCAGTTTACAATCGGACGCGCCAAGATACTGAATGATCATACGCAGTTTTTCCAGATATGCGATCACCTCATCCGCGCTGCGCATATCAGGCTCTGACACGATCTCGATCAAAGGGACACCGGACCGATTATAATCCACCAGACTGCAGTCACCCCATTCGTCATGAACAAGCTTGCCCGCGTCCTCCTCCATATGGATCTCGTGAATGCCGACTTTCTTTGTGACAGCATTCTGATCAGCATCCTTTGTCTCAATCTCCACATATCCGTTACGGCAGATCGGCAGATAAAGCTGCGATATCTGATAATTCTGCGGATTGTCCGGATAGAAGTAATTTTTCCGGTCAAATTTACAATGTCTTGTGATATCGCAATTCGTCGCCAGTCCCACCGCTGCCGCATACTCCACTACCTGTTTATTGAGCACCGGAAGGGAACCCGGCATACCGGTACAGACCGGACAGGTGTGGGTATTGGGTTCTCCGCCAAACCGGGTTGAGCAGCCGCAGAAGATCTTTGTCTTTGTAGCAAGCTCTACATGAACTTCCAAACCTATGACTGTTTCATATTCTTTTGCCATATCCATTACCCCTGCCTTTCCTGAAGCTGTTCTCGAATCTTTTCATATGTGTACGCCGCCTGAATCAGCACATTTTCATTAAAGCAGTCTGCAATCATCTGCAAACCAATAGGCAGCCCTTTGGAATCCACGCCGCAGGGAACGCTGATTCCCGGAAGTCCTGCAAGATTGACCGATATCGTATAGATATCGCCAAGGTACATCTTAAGCGGATCGGAAAGGCTGGCTCCCAGCTTGGGGGCTGTCGTCGGGGCAACCGGTCCCAAAATAATGTCATATTTTTCAAATGCATCATCAAACGCCTGCTTGATCAATGCTTTTACTTTCAACGCTTTCAGATAATACGCATCATAATATCCGGAAGACAGGACAAAAGACCCCAGCATGATACGGCGCTTAACTTCCTCGCCGAACCCTTCGGAACGCGTCTTTTTATACATATTATGAAGCCCTTCGTATTCCGCAGTACGGTAGCCGTATTTGATACCGTCAAAACGTTCCAGATTGGAACTTGCCTCCGCATCAGCGATGGTATAATATGCCGGTATTGCATAATCCACAAGGCTTAAATCAAATTCTTCCACAATGGCGCCGCGCTCCCGCAGCTCCTCCGCCGCCTTTTTCACCGCTGCCGAGACCTCAGGATCCAGGCCCTCGCCAAAATAATCCCTGGGAATCCCTATCTTGATCCCCGCCACATCCTCTATAAGAGCTTCCGTAAAATTCGTATCATTGCGCAGGATGGAAGTAGAATCCTTCTCATCCGCCTTTGCGATGGTCTCCAGAACAACCGCCGTATCCGTGACATCCTTACACAAGGGACCGATCTGGTCCAGCGAGGAGCCATAAGCGATCAGTCCGTATCGCGATACTGTTCCATACGTAGGTTTCAAGCCGACAACGCCGCAGAAAGCCGCCGGCTGCCGGATCGAACCTCCTGTATCGGAGCCAAGCGCAAAGAAACATTCTTTCGCCGCAACTGCCGCCGCCGAACCGCCGGAAGACCCGCCCGGCACATGCTCCGGATTCCACGGGTTTTTCGTTGCGCCGTATGCCGAAGTCTCTGTCGTGCTTCCCATGGCAAACTCATCCATATTCGCCTTGCCGATGATCACAACTCCCGCTTCCTGCAGATGTCTTACCGCCTCCGCCGTATAAGTCGGCACAAAATTACCAAGGATCTTAGACGCGCAGGTGGTCAGCATCCCCTCCGTCGTCATATTGTCTTTGATCGCCACAGGAACGCCGGCTAATGGTCCCGTCAGCTCCTTTGCATCGATCTTTTTCTGGATCAGGTCAGCCTGCCTTAACGCGCCTTCCTTATCCCATGTAATATAGCAATGATATGTTCCTTCCGTCTGCTCGATCTGCTCTATAACAGCTTCCACAGCCTCTCTGACGGATACCTCTCCGGCTTGTATCTTTTTTCCCAGCTCCACTGCCGTACAATCCAATATACCCACAGCCATACCTCCTGAACACTATTTCTTATAGGCAATTGCGAAACGCCCTATGTTGCACTATTTCTTTTTAGTCAAAAGTTCTTGGAACTACAAAAGTTCCATCCTTCTCCTCCGGCGCATTGGCAAGGATATGCTCCCTGTCGTCCCCGTTCGTCACCACATCCTCACGAAATCTGTTGCATAACGGATGTACATGGCTCATGGGCTCTACGCCATCCGTATCCAGCTCTCCCAGTTGATCGATATAATCAAGCATTTCCTCAAGATCTTTTTTCGCCTGCTCCTTCTGCGCCGCATCCAGTTCCAGCTTGGACAGGATGCCGACATATTCTATTGTT
>DLOP01000124.1:9598-9806 GCA_002478505.1 Lachnospiraceae bacterium UBA7481 | reverse complement strand
CCCTCAGCTGCTGCTCAGTCACTTCATTCGGCGCGCCGCACATCAGATCCTGTGCCGTGCCGCTCATGGGGAACGGGATGACTTCACGGATATTTTCTTCCTTACGAAGCAGCATGATCATACGGTCCACGCCCGGCGCCATCCCCGCATGAGGCGGTGCGCCGAACTGAAACGCATTGTACAATGCGCCAAATTTGCTCTTTAATAC
>DLOP01000124.1:0-9548 GCA_002478505.1 Lachnospiraceae bacterium UBA7481 | reverse complement strand
CCGGAAGAAAGCTCCACGCCGTTGCAGACGATATCATACTGGTATGCCAGGATCTCCAGCGGATCCTTTTCCTGCAATGCTTTCAGACCTCCCTGCGGCATAGAGAACGGATTGTGCGTAAATCCGATCTTCTTCTCTTCCTCATTATACTCATACATCGGAAAATCATTGATATAGCAGAAACGGTACGCATCCTTCTCAATCAGATCCAGCTTCTCGCCAAGTTCTGTCCTGATCTGTCCTGCATACAGATTGGCCCTTTCTTCCTTATCCGCAATAAAGAAGATCGTATCTCCAACCTCCAGACCTGCCAGTTCACGGAGCACTGCTTTCTTTTCCTCCGGAATGAATTTATCGATGGGCCCCTTATAGGAAAGATCCTCCATCACTTCCAGATAGCCTAAGCCGCCCATACCAATAGAATTGGCAAATTTTAATAATTTCTCATGAAAGCCCTTAGACATCTCTGCATGTACCTTGATCCCGCGGACTGTCCTGCCGTGGAACATTTTAAATGTACATTCCTGAAAGAAATCCGTCAGATCGATGATGCGCAAAGGATTACGGAGATCCGGCTTATCCGTGCCAAACTCGATCATTGCCTGCTTATAAGGGATCACCGGATAAGGCGCCTTTGTGATCTTAGCGCCCTCAGGAGCAAATTTCTCAAATACCGCCGTCAATACTTCCTCTCCTACCGCAAAGACATCCTCCTGCGTAGCAAAACTCATTTCAAAATCCAGCTGGTAAAACTCTCCCGGAGAACGGTCCGCCCTGGCGTCCTCATCACGGAAGCACGGTGCGATCTGGAAATATTTATCAAACCCGGATGCCATCAATAGCTGCTTATATTGCTGCGGCGCCTGCGGCAGCGCATAAAATCTTCCCTTATATTTTCTGGAAGGCACAATATAATCTCTGGCGCCCTCCGGAGAAGATGCACAGAGGATCGGCGTCTGAATCTCCAAAAATCCCATCTGCGTCATCTTTTCACGCAGGTAAGAGATCACTTTGGAACGGAAAATCATCGCCTCCTTGACCTTCTGGTTGCGAAGATCCAGATAACGATATTTCAGGCGCAGGTCTTCCCTGATCTCCTTTGATGTCATGATCTCAAAGGGCAGCTGCTTATATACCTTGCCAAGCACATCAACTGACGCAGCTTCGATCTCTATTGTTCCGGAAGGGATCTTGGGATTGTAAGTATCCTCGGAACGCTGCTCTACCTTACCCTGTATGGACACGCAGTCCTCCTTGGTCAGACCGTCCAACAGGGACGTATCGCGAAGGACGATCTGTACCACGCCATACATATCCCGAAGATCGATAAAGGATACTCCGCCATGATCGCGGATATTCTCGATCCATCCGGCTACCCGTATCGACTTATCAATATCAGATTCCGTGATCTGATCCAATGTTACCTCTCTGTAAATCGTACTCATATTTTTTCTCCCTTCCATGAAACAGCCTCCATGCCGCGGCTGTTTTTATGTCTTTGCTTTTCGCATAAAAAAACCGGAACACAATATCATTGTATCCCGGGACGGATCAACATAATCCGCGGTACCACCCGCATTGAAATGAATGTTTCACATTCTATTTCCACTCAAAACACGTAACGTGTGCTGACGTACCATCCTAACGTATGCCCTCAAATGGTCTGCTCCGGAGCGTTCCCTATCCTGTTCCTGACCGGCTGCGCTTTCAGTCTATGACGCAACCTCCCTGATGCCTTCGCCAGGCAGAGTCTCCTTCTTGGCATTTCCTTATTCTTTTTCCATAAATAGATCCGACCATCGTCATATAACTCATAGTTATATAACTCATAGTTATATAATATCCGCCGCCGGAACATATACGCATAAAATCTATACAAAAATCACTATATCATTTATATCACGGAAACTCAAGATTTATTTTTCATTTTTTTCTTATTTTCATACATTCTCGCATCGGCAATCTCAAATAGTTCTGCCAGCGTCTTCTCAGCGCAGCTTTCATCATAAACCGCATAACCACTTGCAATACTTAAATCATAACTCCTGTTCTGTTCGCTGTTATAAGCGTCAAGCTCCTCTTGCAAACGGTTGATAGCCTGCCCACACCGCTCTGCAATCTGCTCTCCTAATATAAATACTACAAATTCATCGCCGCCGATACGATAACAGTCGCCTTTATCCTGCACAAATGCCTGACTGATCGTCTCCGCTCCCTTTTTGATCATCTGGTCACCTTCACTATGCCCCAGCGTATCATTGACCCATTTTAAATTATTGACGTCAAAGATAACGATCCCTATGCCGCCTTTTTCCTGCTTTCTCTTTTCAAACTCCTCCATCTTTTCCTGAAATGCCGTGCGGTTGCCGATCCCCGTCAGACCATCCATATAAGCAAGCTGGCTGACAAAATCCACATGGGCTCCCTTACGCACCGCATCAATCGTTCTTTTCATACTGGAGCCGCCAAAGCAGATGATCCAGATCAGCAGTCCGAACCGGATAAACATGGCGTTATCGCCGCCGGTCTTTAAATAATAACGGAAAACATCAATGGCCGCCGTAACCGCAATGGAAATCAGTCCGATTCCCCGGGCGAACTGATATGTCTGATTCCCCTGTTCACCTAAAAACTTAAACGAATTTCTAACGCCGCTATAAAACAACATTATAGCCGCCAATACCAAAATAACATGTGCCATCGTCAGTGTCTCATGATAATCCGCGATCCCCAGAAAATGAAGCACTGTACACACAATAAACTGCAGAGCGGAAAGAAAACAGATGCCCTTAATCAGCTTCTCAGGCTTCTGTTCAAAAGACGCGTTCAGATAAAGCATCAGAGGGATCGTAAATAATGGGATCAACCCGCAGCTTATCAGCTGGATCATCCTGCTATCGCCGAAAAAAAGCTGCAGCAGATTGGTTTCCGTAAAACACCATGCACCGATCATAAACGCGAAAATGCCAAGATATAACAGCTCGTGGTTCTTCTCTTTCTGCATATTCACCGGAATATCCAATACCATCAGAACCAGACCCATCACCATGATCAATCCTGCCGTGATCGCAGCCACCGCCTTTTCCGCAACGATATTTAACAGCTGCCCTGACGCCAGTCCAAGCACCACATGATCAATACATGCCGTCGCGTTTTCATAGACAATCATAAACCTGATTTCTACCATTTTTCCCACATCAGCCGGATATACGGGGATAAAGTTCCATCTGGTTCCCTGAGATTTCATGTAAACGATATTGTCCTCATGGTAGGGGTCATACCTAAGTTTTCCGCCCACATAAACCTGATAATTGATATTTTTGGTCCGAAAACACAAAAACGTAATATCTGTAAGCTGCTGCGGAAGCTGATAATAAACGGAAGTCTCCTGATAAGGAGCAATCCCCTCGATCCGCTGTAAATGAGAAATATCGGCTTCACCGCCACCCATCAGAAACCATCCCTCTTCCGCCGGAATACTATCCCGTACCAGCTCCTCCCGCATCTGGGGACCCTTGTAAAAGATCACTGCCCACAGCAAAAGAATGGCAAAACATGAGACCATGATCACATATATCATTTGAATTAAATGACTGCCTTTTTTCATATCAACGATTCAACCTACACTCTCTATAGCACAATATCATATCGGCACAGCCCCTGTATCCTGCAGGATATTCTTCTGTAATCCAAGTTATGTAAACCTTTTACATATTTCATAAACAGACGGATATTTATCTCAAAGGAGCATATATTTTATCAAGCTCAATGACAGTTCCTATCCCATCCCTGATCTCCACAATGGAAACGGAACAGTTCGCCGGCACCCCTGTCCGCCAGATATTTACCTCGCCGTCTTCAAAAAAATGCGACAACAGGCATCTTCCGGCAGCTCCATGCGTTGAGATCAGGACACTTTTTTCCGCATAATCACTACGTGAAGATAACTCCCGCAAAAATGCCCCCGTTCGTTCCCTGACCTGCAAAAACGTCTCCCCTCCGGGAGGCTGCGGAATGTGCAGCGGATCATGAAAAAACTGCTCTAAATAACCTTCCGGTAGCACATTACTGTCCAGAACGCATTCCCCTTCCCATTCGCCAAAAGAAATCTCCTGAATCCTATCATCCGTAATGACCGGTATCTCCGGTATGTTCCCATTCCGCTTCGCCCCGGAGAGATCCCTGCCTCTCAGAACGCCCTTTGCCGTCTCCACCGCTCTGATCAGCGGACTTGAGATCACAACGTCAATCGGAACATCCGCCATTCCTTCGCCCGTCCTCACCGCCAGCTCTATCCCTTCCTCCGCCAGCGGTATATCCGTCTGTCCCTGCATACGCTTTGCTTTATTCCATGCGGTCACCCCATGACGGATAATATATAACCTCATAAAATCGCCATACCTTTCTTAATCTTCCGTCGGTCCGCCCTATTAAATCCGGCTTCCACAACGGTCTGACTGTCAGAACTTTTTCAATAATATAGGCAATTGCGAAACTGCATCCGCAATTGCCTTTGCACTTTTCTTAAAATTAATATACCAAAACATCTCTTTCCATGCAAGTAAAATGTATTCCGAATCAATATTGTATCATCCGTCGGACATCCTGTTTCATTTCCCCTATGTTACAGATGATTCTGTTTGTAACATGACCTTTAGATATTCCTCTGTTTTTCCTCGCATCAATTCAAATCCATTGATCAAACCGTCAAAGTCATAGCGGTGCGTAATCATCTGTTCCGGATGCACCCTTCCTGCCGCAAGCCGGTCCAAAACATACTGCCAGTCATCTCCCGGTGCATGGTCGCCACAATCATCATATGACAATGTTTCGGCTGACTGCCGGCGATCAACTCCTTTGTCATAAAAGGGGTTGCTAAATGAAGAATTCCATGTACCGAAAAGCGTCAGCTGATTTCTTAAAATCTTCCAGTAGATCTGCCGATCCAGTATCATGTCCGAGGCCGGATTGCCGACCAGCATGACTCTGCCGCCGGGGGCTGTATGGTTGACTGCCAGATTCACTGTTTCATTCGTGCCGACACATTCAAAGAAAACGTCAATTCCCTTTTCCTGGGCGCATTGTTCCAGCCATGCATCCACCCCACCGTCTCTGTTGTCATAGAACTGCCCCTCAGAAATACCCAGCACAAACGCTTTTTCTTTTTGGATGTCTTTATTGCCGATGACAAGGATATCTTCATATCCTGCTTCTTTTAAAAACATTAAAAGAAACAGTCCAATCGTTCCTAAGCCGCACACAGCGATTCTTAAGCTTGCATTTAACTTTTCGTTTTCTGCCTGCTGTTTCCTAACTGCCAGCCGGTTCCCTTTCATTTCCGGATCGCAATTTATAGTCTTCTCCGTCTGCAAAGCTTTCCGCATAGCATGCACCGCCACCGCCATGGGTTCCATCATGGCTGCCTGTTCAAAAGTCACTTCCTCCGGAAGCTCGATCAGATTCCACACCGGCACACTGACATACTCTGCAAAGCCTCCATCCCTTCTTGAGCCAAGATAACTATAATTCCTGCACATCTCATATCGTTGCTGTCTGCAGGGCAGACATTTTCTACAGGGAATCAGCGGAAATACCCCTACTCTCTTCCCAATCCACGAAGCAGCCGGACTGCCGCATCTGCCTCCCCCTGCATTGCAGGAATCAGCCGAAACATATGCTTCCTTCGCTGCGGCACTCTCGGCCTCCACTACGACACCGGAATACTCATGTCCCGGTATCAGTGGATAAGAATATGTACCATGATAATAAATACGGGGAATATCAGAGCCGCAGATCCCCGCCGCTTTTACCTGAACGATCACTTCATCCGGTCCGGGGACGGGCTGATCCACTTCTTCTATCCCAAAACTGCCGATATCCCTTAATACATAAGCCTTCAACTACATTCTCTCCTATTATAAACTCTTACTGCTAACTCTCTGCTGTATGATCTGCCGAAATTTTTCCAGATCCGCCATGGTCGTGATCTTAAAGTTCCCCTCATCCCCCGGAATCGGCACCGCGTCCATCCCCGCTTCCAATGCAGCCTGCAAAGAGCCGGTAATATACAGTATCCTGTCCGGCAGCAATCCCTTTACCGCCTCGTAATACCGACCAAGCAAAAAGCCTTCCGGAGCCTGTCCGGCAGCAAGCTTTGCCCGTTCGGCAGTTCCGGTAAATATACCGTTTTCATATAGATATATTGTATCTTTCAATGGAAGAATCGGCGTAACTGCCTCGTGATGATCTAACGTCTTGAGAATCTCCGTAATCGTCGTGCTGCCCACCAACGGTCTTGCAGCATCCTGTATGATCACATGGTCTTCCGGATCGGCATATGCCAGAATGTCCGCCAAACCATTTAAAATGGAACACTGCCGGTTCGCTCCGGGTCTGGAAAATCCCGCCAGCTTCTTTCCCGCATATTGCGATATCAGATCATGCCAGCCCTCATCCGCCACGATCTGGATCCGCTCTATCATCTCATGCGTTTCAAAAGTATCCAAAACATAAGAAATGATAGGTCTGCCATCTACTCCGATATACTGTTTGGGGATATCCGTCCCCATCCTTGTACCTGTACCGCCGGATAAAATCAATGCGATATTCATCAGAATTTCAACTCCCTTATTCCCTTTAAAACGTCTCCATAGGATCTACCCTTCCCAAAAAGAAGCGTTGTTCCCAGCACAAAGCCATCCATTCCCTTAGGAGCGAACTCCCGGATCTTATCCGCGCTGCAGGCGCCATCCCAAAACAGTTCAAATTGCATCTCCTGTTTAATCTCCAAAAGCTTATCGATCTTTTTCCCCATATAGGGAAGATACATCTGACCGGCATTGCCGGGATTCACCGTCATGACGAGCACCTTTCCTACGATGCGCAGCATCTCCATAATATATTCCACACTAGTTCCCGGATTGATGGCGATTCCCGGGATCATTCCAGCATTAATGATCTTTTGGAGAGTAGTAGAAGCATGATATTCTGCTTCCGGATGAATATAAACCGTATCTCCCTTACGCAGCGCACCTAAGAAAAGCTGAATATTGGAATTGGGATGCTCTATCATCAGATGAACATCCAGCGGCTTCTTTGTAGCAGACGCAATATACTGCATATCATTGTAAGACATTGCGAAATTGGGCACAAACCGACCATCCATAATATCAATATGAAAGGAATCGATCCCGCCTTCTTCCAGAGCCCTTACTTCTTTTTCCAGACAGCCATAATTAGCACACATCATTGAGGCTGTTAATTTAAAATTCATCTTTAGGTATTCTCCCTGTTTTTGATTATATATTTCTAAAATAAAGTGATTGCTGTGCTGTTATTTTACCATAATCGCGCACGCTTTTTGCGCATAATTCAAATTGCGAAGCAATTTGTAATAAGCGCTTGCGCTTATTTTACCATAACATCCCTAATATAACAAGAGTTGGACGCTTTCGACACTTTGATTGCAGAGAAAGCCTCAAAATGAACGTCGTCTCAAAACCTTTTGCCGGACATCGCCACCTGATACCGCTATTATATCAATCTGCTGCCATTTCCAAGGTACACTGATCATAATAGTGTTTAGCCTCATCCTGTCCCAGTGAGAAACCCCTCATCAATTTTTTTATAATGATCTCTTCCGTTTTTCCCTCTTCGAGATTATCCATGATCAGGAAACGCATGCCTTCCTGCCTGCCCTCTTGCCTGCCTTCCTGCCTGCCCTCCTGCCTGCCTTTTCTCACATATTGATCAAACAATTCACACACTTTTATGTTCTCCTCCTTTTCAACATTGATGTCTTTCAATATCTTTTCTACATTATCAAGATCCTGATCCCCGCTCAATGCCATGATCATCCTGACCAACGCCTCCGTATGTACGATCTCCCTGTCAGAGCAGTAACTGTTTCCCTCCGCCAGATAATCAGTATGAATTCCTTTGTGACGCAGGAAGCATATAGAATAGTTGATCATCTTTCTTATTGTTCCTGCTTATACAATATCAAAAATAAAAATGGGTTTTAAGCAAGAACTTTTAGATCATTTAGAACATTTCAGATAAGAATTATAATATCATCTCTCTTGCTTGATGGTATCATATCACCAATTTTAAAATTTAACAAGAGAATTTAAGCAGAAACATAAATACATACTAAACTATCAGCCAATGACATCCTTAATATCCGTCATTCTTCCGAAGAATGGGTCTTCTACCGTAAGCGCCAGAAAATCCTCGTCCTTTATCACAATTTTATTTACAAGAGCCAGCAGCTTTTCATCCAGCGTTTTATTCTCTATTCTCGCTGCATCCGGCAAAATGGCCAGATATTCCTCAAAATAAGCTGTAATTCCGCGCTGCGCCTGTTCAAAACACCTTATATCCTGATCGGTGCGCGTCTCCTCAGCAAATACGGGATTTCCGTTTGCATCAAACTCCTCCAGCTGTGGACAAGGCGATGTCAGTATCGTTTCGAGAATATAGTAATTTTCAAAGATGGCACTGGTATCCTTTTCTTGAGCTGAATAAAACGACTCAATATCCAGTCCTTTGTCAGCCATGAATTCGGACTCCAACTGAAGAAAATAAAATCCTTTTAAAGGATTGCTAAACAGTTTCTGCAAGTACATCTGCGTTGTACCCTTTGCGACAAAATCAAACATGGCAATGGGGGAATCCTGAATATCCAGTTTTTCTATATATTTTTTATAATACTCCCGCTGAACTTCTGCTTTTCGGAGAATCTCTTTCTCACGGTCAATACTATTGATATCATCTACAATAATTCCAAAGCGTGCCTTTAAAAATCCCTCCGGTGTGCCGAAGTATTTCATGCTGTCAACATATTCGATATCCCGCTCATTTTTCATTCCGGCACGTATCACCGCAGTTCTGGACGAGAGAAAATAGATTGGATTCGTATAGGATGATACCTCTTTGAATAACCGTTCAGGAAGATATCCGTCTCTGGCGCAGAAAAGTATCTGCATATACCCCTCCGTCTCCGCCTTTTTCTTCATCCATAGAAGAAAATCCGTTATCATAGGCGCGCAGAACAAATACCCTATCCCAAACGCGTTATCTACCGCCAGCTTACGCTCCTCATCTTCAAACCAAAATGGATTATTGAATAAACCGGCAATAAACATCCCGGCCTTTACTCTGTCCGATAATGTATCCAAGTCATCTTCTATTCCCAAGCCGCCAAGGGCGCCAAACAAATCCATACCACTATATACACGATATGTTTCAATACCATACTGCGCAGCTCTTTCCACATCTGCCAGCTCATCGTCTCCAATATGTAATATCTTCTTTAGAGGATACTCGTTCGTTAACGTCTCATACAGCTTCTGTGTCTTTGATGTACCAAGCTCACTTGACACCAGAATTTTATTCGCTCCGGTAATATTGAAGTGTTTTAGGATCTTCTCTATCTGCACATCCGAATAATAGGTGTCTGTAGTAATAACAATCTGCTTTCCTTCAGAGGTGAACCTACGGAAAATATCACAAACAGCATGGCAGATACCGCAGCGGCACTGTTTCCC
>DLOP01000127.1 GCA_002478505.1 Lachnospiraceae bacterium UBA7481 | reverse complement strand
CGACCCTGTCCAATGGACAGGAGATACTGATCGACAGGTTTTCTTATTTTTTTGTGAGCCCCGGCCGTGGGGATGTGGTTGTATTTTTGCCAAATGGAAATGAAAATTCGCACTATTATGTGAAGCGCGTGATAGGACTTCCGGGAGACACGATCTCTATACAGGATGGTTATGTGATGATTAACGGAATCTTATATGATGAAGATGGAAAATATGATAAAATGGAAGACGGCGGTATCGCGGAAACGGAGATCACCCTTGGCGAGGACGAATATTTTGTCCTTGGGGATAACCGAAACAACAGTGAGGACAGCCGTTCCAGCAATGTGGGTATTGTGATGAGAAATTATATGATCGGAAAGGCATGGTTCCATATGTCATCAGGAGATGTGCATTTGGGATTTATCAAATAAAGCGAGGTAAATGATGAATTATCAATGGTATCCCGGACATATGACAAAAGCCATGCGCATGATGCAGGAGAATATCAAGCTGATTGATCTGCTGATCGAGCTGGTGGACGCCAGAATACCAAGAGCGGGAAGAAATCCTGATATTGACCGTCTGGGGCAGAATAAGGCAAGGTTGATATTATTAAATAAATGCGATCTGGCCGATCCCGTAGAAAATGATCGATGGCTGGAATATTACGGTACGCAGGGGATACAGGCGGTGCTGATCGATTCCAGAAAAGGGACGGGACTTAAGGAGATCAGGAATGCAGTGACATCAGCCTGCGAGAAAAAGATCGAGCGGGACAGAAAGCGTGGGATCATCAACCGTCCGGTGCGGGCTATGGTAGCAGGGATTCCCAATGTCGGTAAATCCACGTTTATCAATGCATATGCCAAAAAAGCGTGTACGAAGACCGGCAATAAGCCCGGCGTGACCAAGGGAAAGCAATGGATTCGTCTGGATAAATCACTGGAACTGTTAGATACGCCCGGTGTGCTTTGGCCGAAATTTGAGGATGAGCTGACAGGGCTGCATCTTGCGATGATCGGGACCATCAATGACGAGATCTTACAGGCGGAAGAACTGGCTTGCAAAGTGATCTTACTGATGCAGGAGGAATACCCCGGAAGGATACAGGAACGTTATAAAATAGATGAGAAGGGTGATCCGGCGGATGTGCTGGCAGAGATCGCTTTGAAAAGAGGGTGTCTGAAAAAGGGCGGAGAGGCAGACTCAGATAAAGCGGCAGGACTGCTATTGGATGAATTCCGCAGCGGCATTCTTGGACGAATCACAATAGAAAAGACCGGAACATTTTGTGACAGCAGCGCCGCCAAGTGATAGAAAGCGGCGAAGTAGGTATTAAAAAGTAAGAAAAAGGTATGGATGGCAGAATGAGAGAAGATCAGAATTGGAATCTTGACAGAGATTTGGAAAAGGTCAGCTTGGATGACGCGCCTGCTTGGAGGCGGAGGATCCCTGAGAAAGCGGAAGCAGTGCCGGAAGAAAAAGAGACAGAGCAGGAGAAAGAAAAGAAGAGAAAGGCGTCTTCTAAATCTATTATGAAGGAATTATTAAATAACAGTCTTTTCTTGCTGTTTGTATTGATCATAACGCTTTTGATGGTCAAGTATGTGGCACAGCGGACTACTGTCTCAGGAAGCAGTATGGAACCCATGATCCATGACGGAGACAGTCTGATCGTGGATAAGATTACGTATCGGTTTGGTGATCCGGAGAGGTTTGATATTATCGTATTTCCTTTTGAGTATCAACAGGATACCTATTATATCAAGCGCATCATCGGACTGCCGGGAGAATCTGTACGGATTGATGAAGACGGCAATATCTATATCAATGGTGAGATACTGGTGGAGCATTATGGGGCAGAGGTGATCAAAGATCCGGGCAATGCATATAATGAGATAATCCTAAGGGAAGACCAGTATTTTGTACTGGGCGATAATCGGAATAATTCGTCGGACAGCAGAAATCCTGCGGTTGGGCTGATCCATCGGGACAATATCGTCGGGCGGGCATGGCTGAGGATCTTTCCATTTGATTCCTTTGGCTTTATCAGGCATCAATAATAGATAAGCGGTTGCAAAATGATAGAATGAAAATACACAACTACAGGTTTTGGCGCAGTGTGGAGACTAATGATGGATATTCGTAGAAAGACCAGTGAGATACAGAAGGAATACCGTGAACTGACGGAAAAGGATTATGAGACATTCATCCATACATATGAGGAGGATGAACGGTCCGCTGTCCGGAAGATGACAGAAGCGGTGGCAAGAAAGAGGCAGGCATTGATTGCGGAACAAAAGCGCATGTTTGAGATGTTTGCTTATGAGCGCAGATATCAGGAGTATCAGTATATCTGTGGGATCGATGAAGTGGGCAGAGGTCCTTTGGCAGGTCCGGTAGTTGCGGGGGCAGTGATCCTGCCCAAAGATTGTTCCCTGTTATATCTTAATGATTCCAAGCAACTGTCCGAAAAAAGAAGAGAAGAACTTTATGACCAGATCATGGCAGAGGCGGTGGCTGTGGGGATCGGATATGCGTCACCGGAACGGATCGATGAGATCAATATCCTGAATGCGGATTATGAAGCAATGCGGGAGGCGATCAGCAAGCTTTCCGTAAAGCCGGATCTGTTATTAAATGATGCGGTGACGATCCCGGAAATAGAGATCCGTCAGGTGCCGATCATTAAGGGAGATACGCTCAGTGCGTCCATAGCAGCGGCAAGTATTGTTGCCAAGGTGACAAGAGACCGGCTGATGGTGCAGTACGATGCAGTGATGCCGGAGTATAAATTTGCTTCCAATAAAGGATATGGTTCTAAGGAGCATATTGAAGCGATCAAAGCTTTTGGACCGAGCGTGATTCACCGAAGAAGCTTTATAAAGAATTTCATATAATATTATTTCGTAATCTGAAATAGGAAATGGTGCAAGCTAAAGATTACAGAAATGGGTTTGGCATATTGAATATTTAGAAAGATTGAAGTTTGTCTGCAATTGGGGGAACCGGAATGAGTTTATTTTCTGGAGTATATGGTAATCATGGATATACGGATAGTTCTGTTACAGGCGCTGTTTCAGGAACGGCGTCTTCCACGCCTGTCAGTGGTCAGGCTGTCAATTCCCTCTCCGGTCTGAGTGCAGGTCAGACGATTGAGGGAAAAGTGATCGCAAGCAACGGGGATACCGTCCAGATCGATATCGGAACGGGAACGCCGGTGACGGCGAAACTGGATCATGCCATGGATCTGCAGAAGGGGCAGAATGTCATATTTGAGGTCAAGACCAATTCTTCGCAGCAGATTACGCTTTCCCCGCTTTATACGAATCTTACCAACAGTTCTACCGCATTGAATGCGCTTCAGGCGGCAGGGATGACGGTTACATCCGATTCTCTGGCGATGACAAGCGCCATGATGGAAGCGGGGATGAATATTGACCGGAATTCTCTGGCAAATATGTATCATACGATTTCAAGCTTTCCCGGACATGATCCGGTGAATATCATACAGATGCATCAGATGGGAATGGAAATTAACGAGCAGTCGTTGGAACAGTTTGAGGCATTTAAGAATTATGAGACGCAGATTGGGGAAGGAATGAAGCAGATCGCGGCAGATATCCCTGAAATGTATGGTGAATTGCTGGCAGACGGTAAAGTCGATGAGGCGATGCAGTTTATGAAAGCGGTTGTGGATACCTTTCTGGATGCGTCGGGTAATACGGTAAATGGAGAAATGGCAACAGGATCTGTCCTGCAGGATGGAGTTCTTTGGCAGGAGCTTTCTTCGGAGGCTGCTCCTCAGAATTCGTTACAGGCTGTGATTGTTGATGGAAAAGTGGTTGGCAGCGTGCCATTGCCGGAGGATGGTCTTGTCATAACAAAGGAGGGGGTGTCGGCGGATGCTGCCCGAACGTTGAATGATATTATGAACGCTTCGTCAGATCAGGAAGTGCCTGAAGCCGGGAAGAAACTTTCCGCGGAGGGAAAGGAGCAGGAGACGGAAGCAGGAAAGACTGCTGTATCCGGCAGGGAGGCTGCCGTGCAGAATACATTGGAACAGACTAAGGATACACTCCTTGGGATGCTGAAAGAATCAGGCGTATCGGAGGGACAGCTTTCACGGATTGCAGAACAGCCGGCGTCTGCGCAGGAGCTTTTAAGAACGACTTCGGAGCTGATGAGGCGGATAGAAAGCGGCACGCTGCCGGAAGAGCTTGCGACAAAACTGAAAGACGATATCAAGAATGTTTTTTTGTCCAACGGATTTAAAAATACGATACAGCAGGCAGTTCAAAAACAGTGGTTTTTGGAACCCTCTGAAGTTGCGGACAAAGGTACGGTGGAGAGTCTGTACCGCAGACTGGACCAGCAGACTAGGCAGCTCACGGATACCCTGTCCGGACTGGCTCGTCCTGAGACGCCTCTGGCCCAGGATCTTTCCAATATGAACCAGAATATGAACTTTATGAATCAGATGAACCAGATGTATCAGTATATCCAGCTGCCCCTCAAGATGAACGGCGGGGAGGCGACGGGGGATCTGTTTGTATATACGGATAAAAAAAGTCTGGCGCAGAAAGACGGCAATGTTAGTGCGATGCTGCATCTGGATATGCAGAATCTCGGCATGGTAGATGTGTATGCTTCCATGACAGCTGCAAAGAATGTATTTACAAAATTTTATCTGGAAAGTGACGAGATGCTTGACTTTATCGAGTCGAATATTCATATCCTCAATGAGCGTCTGACCGGCAGAGGATACCAGTTGACGACGGAAATGGCGAAACATGAGGAAAAGAAGGATATGATAGCTCAGGCAGCCGTTAAGAAAGACGGTGCGGTTCCGAAAGCGATCGCACAATACAGTTTTGATATCAGGGCATAAAGTTAATATCTGTGACTGTGCATTGTGACAGCGCTGTGCAAACGCAGCAAAGAAATGAATGTAATGCAGACAGAATAGAGCGGAGCAGGGGGACATTCATGGCGGAATATGGGAATAAGGGTAAGACGAAGAAGCGGCAGGCGATTGCTCTGGAATATGATCCAAATGACGCGGCGCCCCGGGTCATTGCATCCGGGCAGGGCATCCTTGCTGATAAGATTATCGAAAAAGCGAAAGAGTCCAATGTCCCGGTGCATCAGGACGGAAAGCTGGCGGATACCCTTTCCAGACTGGAGATCGGGGATATGATCCCGCCAGAACTATATGAGGTCGTAGCGGAGATTCTTGTTTTTGTGGATGCGATGGATAAGA
>DLOP01000126.1:3148-4743 GCA_002478505.1 Lachnospiraceae bacterium UBA7481 | reverse complement strand
GATCAGATTGTAAAAGAGGAAGAGCTTCCTTATACTCTTACCAGCTATTCCCCGTGTTTTAGAAAGGAAAAGGGAGCGCATGGTCTGGAAGAAAGAGGCGTATATCGAATCCATCAGTTTGAAAAGCAGGAGATGATCGTGGTCTGCAAACCGGAGGAGAGTCCTATGTGGTTTGACAAATTATGGCAGAATACGGTTGATCTGTTCCGTTCTTTGGATATTCCTGTGCGGACTCTGGAGTGCTGCTCCGGCGATCTTGCAGATCTTAAAGTAAAGTCCGTTGATGTAGAAGCATGGTCGCCAAGACAGAAGAAATATTTTGAAGTGGGCAGCTGCTCCAATCTGGGAGATGCACAGGCAAGAAGGCTGAAAATCCGTGTTGACGGACCGAATGGAAAGTATCTTGCACATACGCTTAACAATACGGTTGTGGCGCCTCCCAGAATGTTGATTGCCTTTTTGGAAAATAATTTAAATGCGGATGGTACGGTAAGAATTCCTGAAAAACTCAGACCTTATATGGGCGGTAAAACATTGATTAATTAATAATCGCAGTAAAACTGCTCTGATATGGAGGATAGAAAAGATTGCATAAATACTTGCGGGCGATAGGGTTCAGCAATATTACCAGCAAAAAGGAATTACAGAAGTTGGTAAAAAAAGCTGTTCGGATAGCATCGAGAAAATCTTATACATCTTTGAATGCAGCTATGGACAGTAATTGTCTGTATGCGGAATATCATGCCGAATTTGGAGAAAGGATCGGTCTCTGCGTACGAGGAGAATATGATGAAAATAACGTATTTTCCTATGACTATTGTTTTCCTTTTTTGCGCGGGGATAAGATCAGCAGTACGGAAGACCTGTCGGTGGAGCAGCATATAGAAAAATTATCATTTGCCGGAATTATTGATGATTTTAAAATTGGTATTTCCGTAATTTTCTATTTACAGAATATTATTACTTATTTAAAACTTGATCATGCAGACAGATTGCCGGTACATGGAACGACGCTGACATTAAGCGCTCTTTCGGACAGTGGAAAAATCCTTTTACCAATCAGGAAAAATAAAGAGGATATACAAAGAATACAAAATTATAATCATAATAAAAATCAAATGATTGCGGCGGCGAAAAATGGCGATCAGGAAGCCATAGAAAGCTTAACTATGGAGGATATGGATACATATTCCGCCATTCAGAAAAAAATTCACAGTGAAGACGTGTTTTCTCTGGTGGACACTTATTTTATGCCATATGGCGTAGAATGTGATTTGTATTCTATCCTTGGTGAGATCATCAGCTGTGAGATGGTTATTAACACGCTGACCGGAGAACAGGTATATATTATTGGATTGAATGTGAATGATATGATGTTTGATGTTTGTATCAACCAACAGGATATTCTGGGAGAGCCTGCCGTCGGACGGCGTTTTAAGGGGACGATCTGGCTTCAGGGACAGATTAATTATCCACAGGAATTAGATTGAAAAATAAGATTGATATCTTATTTTTCAATCGCAAATTTGTGCCTGCGGCATAGCACTAAAGTGCATTAAAGTTTGCAGGTTGTTAGAAAGGCATGGTTATTAGTG
>DLOP01000126.1:2143-3098 GCA_002478505.1 Lachnospiraceae bacterium UBA7481 | reverse complement strand
CGCAAATGCAGCGTTTTTCATTTCTATTTGAGCCGCCAAAGGCGGCATGGGGGATTAGTGTGAAAAGATAAGTAATTGCCGGAATAAGGGACAGAATAAGGGGTATGAGGGAAAGTATGCTGAGATTAAGGCCTTACAAAAAACAGGATGCGGAAACGATCGTAAGCTGGATCGGGGATGAAAGAATGTTCCACCTGTGGAGCGGGAATAGGTATCATAAATATCCTATTTCCGCGGAGGACATGAACCGTTTTTATATGGAATGTGAAGAACAGGGCAATTTTTATGAGATGACTGCGCTGGATGAGACGGGTATTGTCGGACATTTTACCCTGCGGTCAGTCGAAGAAAATCCGTTTCTGTGTTTTGTTATCATTGATCCCAAGAAACGGGGCATTGGCTTTGGAAAAGAAATGTTGAGCCTTGCGCTTCGTTATGCATTTGAAATCCTGCGGGTAGCAAAGGTTTCGCTTAACGTATTTGAAAATAATGAATCGGCATATTATTGTTATAAGGCTTTAGGGTTTAAAGAAGCAGGGGAAAAATCAGAAACTTGTCAGATCATGGGAGAAAACTGGAACCGTTTGCAGATGGAAATCTCCAGACTTCCAAAAGTGCAGGCGAATTGGGATACGAGCCATCTTCTCAAACGGGATCTGATTACCGGAATGTATAATCAGCAAGGCTTTATGGAGCGGCTGGAACAATGGAAAGAGCAGTACATAGATTCCGGAGAACAGATCATGCTGATCTGTGTCGATATTGACAGATTGGGAAATATTAATGATATTTACGGTCATTCCGAAGGAGACGTTGCCATCCAGACTTTGGCAAAGATTATAGATGACTGTCTTTCCGAACATGAGATCTGTGCGCATCTGGGAAGCGACGAGTTTGTTGTCGCCATGCATGTGGCGGGTGAGGAAGAGCAGATTTTTGAAAGTCTGATCCATGC
>DLOP01000126.1:0-2098 GCA_002478505.1 Lachnospiraceae bacterium UBA7481 | reverse complement strand
AATTACAGCTATACCGCGGTAGCGCTGAAGCCGGACATGAATATGCAGGCTGTTTTGGACAGTGCATTTGCCAATAAAAGAATTGATAAAAATAACCGCCGGGGTTATCAGGGGACCGGAAGCGGGACGGAGGAATATTACAACCCTTCAGAGGAAAAGATGGTAAATACCATTCTGGACGAAAATCGTTTTCGATATGCTTTCCAGCCGATCGTTGACGCTAAGACGGGAAATATCTATGCATATGAAGCATTGATGCGGGCGGAACTGGACGGACCGGTTGCTCCGTTTATTGTCTTGAAATATGCCACGAAGGGACACCGGCTGTATGACATAGAACGGGCGACTTTCTTTAATGTATTTAAAGAGGTTAGCGAGAAGATCAATTTATTTGAAGATAAGAAAGTATTTATTAATAGTATTCCGGGTTATCAGTTAGATGAAGCAGACCATCAACAGCTGCGCCGTAAATATGCGGGCCTGTTTAAACAGGTGGTTGTGGAAATTACGGAACAGACGGAATTGGACGATACGGGACTGGAAATGATGCTGCAAAGAAGTGCGGACGACGGCTTTGGTATTGCCATCGACGACTATGGTACGGGATATTCCAATACTTCCAGTCTGCTGAGGTATCTGCCTAACTGTGTGAAAATTGACCGGCTTCTGATTTCCAATATTCAGGAGGATCCGAAGAAACAGCATTTTGTTAAAAGCATTATAGAATTTGGTCATGACAATGGATTCCATATACTGGCGGAAGGTGTGGAAACGGCGGGAGAGCTGCGGGCAGTGATCCATATGGGCGCCGATCTGATTCAGGGATATTATACGGCAAAACCTTCTTTGGAGATTCTTCAGGAGATCGATCCGGAGATAAAAAATGAGATAGTCAGTGTAAATCTTGATACAACGGGGAAGGCAGAGCGGAAAATCTTTATGGTGACTTCGGAAAAGGAACTTCCTCTGGTACGGCTTGCACTGGAACAATATACCGGTATTCTGCTTTCACAAGGGGATCTTACTTTGGTGGGCAATCCCGAATATGTTGCGGGAGTGACCATTAAAATTAAGGATGGAAGCACATGCCGCCTGACGCTGAAAAATGTGCGGCTGGAAAGCCTGCTTGCCCAGCCATGTATTGATATCGGAGAAAACGCGCATCTTACCATCGTTCTGGAAGGGGACAATGAACTTAACGAAGTAGGAATCCGCGTACCGGAGAGCAGCAGTCTTCGTATAGAAGGCAGCGGAAATCTGTTGGTTCGCGCAAAAGGCGTCACTTGTTACGGAATCGGCAACGGATTGAATGCAGGAGTAGGTTCCATCGTATTTGCTTCCAGCGGCGCATTGAAAATATGGATCGAGGGTGCCCGCTGTATCGGAATTGGCGGAGGAATCTACCGTTCGGGCGGCGGCGTAAAGATTGCCGGGGGCAGCATATCGATTGGCGGTGCCTGTGAAAATATTATTGGAATCGGCTGTGTGGAGGGTGCAATGCCGATAGATATTGGAAACTGTCGGTTAGAGGTAGAAACCAATGTTGCAACGGGAATCGGAATCGGCTGTTTGAATGGCGATCAGAATATTCGGATCGCATCTTCCAGGTTGGATATTCTGGGTTCCGGAAACAATCTCTGTGGTATTGGAAGCACCCGGAAAACCGGAGGCGTAATACATATTTCCACAAGTAAGGTGATCGTAAAAATCAACGGTCAGAAAGTCCGGCTGATTGGAAATGCCGGTGGGGAATTGTATATTCTGACGGAGGATTGCCGTCTGGAGCTGACCAGTGAAGGAAGCGAGGTATCAGGAATCGGATCCATGGATAAGACGGCAATCATAAAAGGAAAAAATGCTACTTATGTTATTAATATTCATGCAGGTCAGCATGCCGTACTGGGGGCGAAGGAAGAAAACATAAGCTTTGACGGCGGCGAAAGGTTATTGAAAGTAAATGAAGATTAGCAAAGCTGCTGCATGGGTATCAGAGAAATTTGTGCCTGCGGCATAGCACTAAAGTGCATTAGAATTTGCAGGTTGTGGAAAGGCATGGTTATTAGTGTGAAAAATCATGTCGCAGCTTTGCTGCGACTTA
>DLOP01000042.1 GCA_002478505.1 Lachnospiraceae bacterium UBA7481 | reverse complement strand
CAGCGGCAGCGTCTGCACCTGCGGCTTTTGCGGTCTTCGGTGCATCTCCCATCAGACCGCCGGCTTCTTTTGCAACACGTGTCAAAGTATCGATCGCACGATCAATATCCTTGATGCCCGGCAAAATCGTCTGTGTCTTCTTTGCGCCGTAAAGCGTCTGAAGCTTTGTAACGATGACCAATGCATCTGAGCCCTGAAACTCACCCTTCTTTACGTCCCTGATATCCTTTGCAGGATAATCATATTGCGATATGTATTCATTCTTTCCTTCCTCATTACAGATATAACCTTTTCCGGTTACCTTGACGCCGTCAGGCTTTGTATCGTCAATCTGTAAAAATAATTTTTCCTGATTCTTAGCAGAAAGAAAACTCTTTAAACTGCTTCCCCAGTTACACTGAAAAACTTCAACTCCCATAAAAAAAATCCCTCCATCTGTTAATGACATCTAATTAGTCTGTCAAATCTGCCGCTGCATATTTCCGGCATATTTTACAGGCATGTTATTATAATATCAATAAAAATAAGGGATTTCAACCTGTATTTTTGTACAAATTGCCTTTTTCCGTGATTCAACTCATATAATTGTAGAAAAAGCAGAAAAACTACAGTTTTTTTTCTTGTCAGCGCAATATAATTTTAATTAGTTTATCTTTTATACTGTAGATATCGGGACGCTTTTTCTCCCTTGTGATCTCAACCAATCCCAATTTTGTAATATCTACAACAACTCCCGGAGGAGAACACTGCTTCAATCTCTTTTTTAAGTCAGCAAGCAATATTGTTGCATTATTTTCCTCCTTCATATTAATAAAATCCACCAGAATAATGCCGCTCAGATTCCTTGCTCTGATCTGAAATACGATCTCCCTTGCCGCTTCCAGATTGATCTTTAAAAATGTTTCTTCCCTGCAGCTTTTGGACGTATATTTTCCGGTATTAACGTCGATCACGTGAAGCGCCTCCGTCGGAGCGATATACAGGCTTGCTCCCGAAGGCAGCCAGACCTTTTCCTCCGTGATTTCCCGCAGGCGGCTTTGCAATCCGTACAATACCGTCATAGGAAGATTGGGATCAGAATATAATACGGAAATTTCCGCCGGATCGAATCCATACTGCCGGCACAAACCGTCTATCCGTTCATGCAGCGTTTCATCCCTTGTTACGATCTTTGTCTGCCCGTGAATACGTCCCTCCCGGAACAAGAACTCCAGTACCGATGCGCTTTCATACATCCTGCATAACGGGTAGGTATGGGAAGCCGAGTCCATGATCCGCCGCAGGCATTTCTCATGCTCACGGATCTCGCCTAAGATCTGCATAAGGTCATGACATTCCGCCGCAGCGGTACGCAGCAATATCTGAAACGACATATCCGAGACCGGATAATTATCTTCCATAAACTTTTTCAGGCGTTCTTTCTCTTCCCGTCCAATCTTTCGTGAATAATAAACGGCGGGAGCGGCATCGCTGACCACCGCATATTTCCCTGCAATCTCCAGCTTTGTTGTTGCATAAGCCAGTTTTGTTTTATAAGCCTCTTTTTTGATCTGTACTAATATTTCCTCTCCCTCATGAAGCCTGACACCGCTCTTTTCAGAGACAACATCCTCCGCAGGCAGGAAACAGCTGATGCCTTTTAAAATCTCCACATAATAGGCGTCTATATTGGCAGCGAAATGCCCAACTCTGCCAAGATAGATATCTCCTACCCTGACAGACTGTTCTTTTTCTTGCCAGACCTCGGCAATTCTTCCGTTTTCCATGCAAAATACCGTAATGGTGCCATTTTCGGCAAACAGCAAAAATCTGTTGTCCGTCGGATGCATTTCTTCCGCGATGGAATATGGGGATTGGTTTGATTGAATCATTGTTTCCCTCATCTTTATATTTTCAATAGTTTTTCATAGGTTTCCTAAAAGTAGTAAAAAAATTATCCCAGCGGAACCAGCGTGCCCTCTCCATCTTTCCCGTAGATCTCCAGACGAATGATCCGGTCGGAATCAGTTTCAATGGAAAATATTTCACTCAGCGCCCCCAATACGGCTGCCGGTTTAATGTTTCCGTCGCTGCCCGACTTTAATTTCATAAAAAGCATATGGTCTTCCCTAAGTTCCAATGCAAAGATTCCGGGACGGATATCCTCCATGGAAGTTTTTTTACCTGTTTCCTTTGCTATGATGATTTCTTTCCTTAAAAGAAACTGCTGCAGCATATCGTCTGTCAATGCAGGGCAGCTGACCAGATAATCTGCAGCGGCGACAGAAGCCATAGCATTCTTGGCGCCCTCCGGCAGGGCTGTCACCGAGATCACCCTGATCCCATCCGCCATTACGCCATTTAACTGATCTGCTATGGTCTCACAATCCGGATAGGATAAAACATCTATATCAAAATAATCCCCTCTCGTTTCCATCGATACGCCCAGCGGATAGGCAAACGACATGATCTGATGCGGATTAAATCCCTCGCTGTACCTGACATCGATACCGGCACGCATGACAGCCTTTTGGAAATAACGCATCATATCCAGATGTCCTATATAACATACCGGGCCGGTACGTTCAAATTTGATACGAAGTGTTGTGCTCAAAGTTTTTCCCTTTCTCTATTTTGGGCGGCGCCGCGCATCTGCGCTTAATTTTACACCGCATCATCCTACCGCGCGCTAATGCAGATCCCGCACTGATAGGATGCCGCACCACATCCGCTGCACTGTTCACGGCAGTTGGACGTGGTCTCTCCCTTTTTGGCGCGTTCCCATTCCCGCAGCAGATATCGCTTCGTTACGCCGCAGTCAATAAAATCCCAGGGAAATACCTCATCCGCCGCGCGCTCGCGCAGAATATAAAATTCCCAGTCCAACCCCTGCCGTTCAAAAGCCTCCATCCACCGGTCATGATGATACTGCTCCGTCCACGCATCATATATACATCCATGCCGGTATGCATCCAGGATCACTTTCCCGACCCTGCGGTCGCCCCGCGCAAGAATGCCTTCCATGACGCTTGTACCCGCTTCATGCCAATGATAAGATATACTCTTTTTATTCAGCTTTTCCATAATGCTGTTTTTGGTAAGCATCGCTTTCCTTACAAATTCCTCCATCCCATTCATCGGCGCCCACTGAAATGCCGTAAATGGCTTCGGAATAAAGAACGAGGTGCTTGCCGTGATCTGAATTCTGCCCTGCCTATTTTCTTTTGGAACCGTTTCATAATAAAGCGCGGCAATATCGTTGCAAAGGTCTGCGATCGCCGTAATGTCCGCATCCTCTTCCTGCGGAAGCCCCAACATAAAATATAACTTCACCTTATTCCAGCCGCCCTCAAACGCCATCTTCGCACCATGCAGGATATCCTCCTTCGTCAGTCCCTTGTTGATGATATCGCGCATCCGCTGGCTTCCCGCTTCCGGCGCAAATGTCAGGCTGCTTTTTCGCACATCCTGCACCTTATTCATCACATCCAAGGAAAAGGCATCGATCCTAAGCGACGGCAGGGATACATTGATCTTCCTCGCGCTGCATTCAGCGATCAGATACTCCAAAAGCTCCTGCAGTCCGGTATAATCACTGGTACTTAATGAACTTAAAGAAATCTCTTCATAGCCGGTATTTTTCATCAGCTCCCCGGCATATCTTTTCAATGTTTCTACACTTCTTTCGCGGATTGGTTTATAAATCTGTCCTGCCTGGCAGAAACGGCATCCGCGGATACAGCCGCGCTGCACCTCCAGCACGATGCGGTCCTGTGTCGCCCGGATAAACGGTACAATAGGTTTCAGCGGATAATATGCTGCGTCCAGATCAGTTACCGTCTCCTTCCGAATGGTCTTCGGAAGGTCTTCGTATTCCGGCGTCATGCCCTGGACCGTTCCGTCCTGCGCATAAGTAACGTGATACAGATTGGGCGCATAGATACCGCCAATCCTTCCGGCACGATGTAAAAATTCTTCTCTTGAAACGCCTTCCTCCCTGCATGCAAGATAAAGATCAAATAATTCCCGGTATCTGGTCTCTCCCTCTCCGACATAGATCAGATCAAAGAAGTCCGCAATGGGCTCCGGATTATAGATGCATGGTCCTCCGCCAATGACAATAGGGTCCTTCCATGTTCTTTCTTTCGCTGATAACGGAATACCGGAAAGCTCAAGCACCTGCAGTACGTTGGTATAGCACATTTCATACTGCAGGGTAAATCCCAGAAAATCAAACCGGCTGACCGGTTCCTGACTCTCCAGGGCAAAAAGGGGTATCTGCTCACGACGCAGGATTTGATCCAGATCTACCCATGGAGAAAAGACACGCTCGCACCAGACATCTTCCATTTCATTGAACATACCATACAGGATCTGCATGCCAAGATGTGACATGCCGATCTCGTATACATCGGGAAAGCACATGGCAAAGCGCAGTTTTACCCGCGCTTTCTCTTTCATTGTGCTATTCAGTTCCCCGCCGATGTATCGGGCAGGCTTTTCAATCTTCATTAATATGTCGTGGCTAAGCGCCAATGATCTTGTATTCATAATGTTTCCATTCAACCCATCTAATGCTTTTTTCTTTCAAAATCCCGCATTATCTTCTGGCAAGCTCTCTGGTAATTTCCTCCCACGAAACGCCTTTTTCTGCCATCAGTACCATCATATGATACAGAAAATCAGAGATTTCATATTTAATTTCTTCTTTATCCGGGTTCTTGGCGGCGATCACGATCTCCGTCGCTTCCTCTCCAAGCTTTTTCAAAATCTTATCAATCCCTTTATCAAAGAGATAATTGGTGTACGAGCCCTCCTTCGGATGCACCTTCCGATCGAGGATAACACCATAAACATCCTCAAATACCTTTAACGGGTCCGTATCGATACACTCCCTTGCAATAATCTCACGAAAGAAACAGCTGTGACTGCCGGTATGGCATGTAGNNTATGGCAGGCAGGTCCTATCTGGGACACTTTAGCTAAGATCGTGTCTTTGTCGCAGTCCGCCGTCAGGGACTTTACAAACTGGTAATGACCGCTGGTCTCACCTTTTACCCACTGTGTCTTACGGCTTCTGCTGTAATAGGTCATCCGTCCGGTCTTCACCGTGGTTTCCAGCGCCTCCTGATTCATATATGCCACCATCAGCACTTCCTTTGTGCGATATTCCTGAACGACAACCGGCACAAGTCCGTCAGAATTTTTCGTTAATTCTTCCCATGATATCTTTGCGTCAAATCCATTGACCATAACCCCGCGCTCTGAGCAGAATGCTTTCATGGCGTTGATATCTTTTGCATTGTGGTTGACCACGTCGCCATAGATGCCTTCGATCTCCTCTTTTCCCAACATTGTTGCGATCATATCCGGCATTGCGTCCGCCATCGGGACAGTCAGCGGCAGTTCCGTTGCCGCCATACATTCTTTTAAAACGCTGATGCCTGTATGCTCGATCAGCACCAGCTCTGATACATACTCCTTCAGAATCTGTTTTGTACGTACGATCTGTTCCGCACAGTCGATACACGCAAATATTTTCTCGCTGCCAAACCGCTTGGACACTTCTTCGGT
>DLOP01000013.1 GCA_002478505.1 Lachnospiraceae bacterium UBA7481 | reverse complement strand
CGCCATCATAAACACCGCCATCCGCATAGGTCATAATACCGTGACCTTCCGGCTGACCATCTCTCAGTCCGCCTTTGTACACATCTCCGCTGACAAAAGCAAATGTACCATGTCCGTCCACACAGCTTAAAACGCCGCGCCCATATGTTTTGTGATGTCTAAATTCGCCCTCATATACATACCCATTCATGTCTAAAACAGCGTGCCCGCTTTCTTCCGTCCGTAAGTTTATCATCCTATATCTCCTTGTCTTCTAATCTCTCTTTCTCTTCTCCACACAAGTCCATCCGATTTTATTTTGACTGATACCCAAGATGCATTAACCTGTAGCTTGCAGCCTCCAATGACACCTGAAAGACTTCTGCAATCCGTCCAACCATTTCGTAATGTAACCGATATTCTTCTACTCCGCTTTCCTTTACCTCTTTGGCAACGGCATGAACCATTGACATGGGCATTAAGACTGCGGCTGACAGCTCATTTGCCTGCCATTCCATCCAGTCATGGTCAGTCCATGGCGCAGATGGTTTTCTATCCGCTTTTCCCAAATCAATACGGCACCGGACCATAGGCACATGGGAATAAAATTTTTGATGTAAAATCTCATGCCCTGCCTCATGCCCCATCGTAAACCGGTATCTCTGCTCCTGCCCGTTCTCCAAAAGCGTTCTGTCAATGATGACCGTATGAGCTTTCGCGCTGATATAATCCGCACGCTCCTGAATCGGGTCAAATATCGGAACCTTATCCGTATCCTCAAATACCGTCATCCCAAGATACATGCCGCAATGCGACAGATATTGAAAATCCTGATCCATACCTAAATAATCCTGCACAAACAGATCAATGTCAATTTCCTGCGGCGTTACTAAAGCCTGTGGGGAGAATTCCCCCACAAGCTTTTCGCCAATCACATCAATCTCTTTTTTGCTTAGTACCGGCACGCCGGATTTGGTCAGTTTGATATCGGGTTTGTACATAGAGCAGATTTCCCTTTACTTTTCACTTGTTAGCTATTGTGCAAACAACATTATAGACGGATAAAGCGGGGGTGTCAACTAGTTTTGCATCTGCTGCGCTTGATAAAATTTTTTAAACTCATCGCCGGACATTGTTTCCTTCTCGAACACGTGCTTAGCCAGATTTTTAATAAGTTCCTTCTTATCTGAGAGCATTCCTAAAGTCTCACGGTACAGCTTTTGTAAAAGCTCATTCACCGCAATATCGCTATCCATGCGAAACTCCTCGGAACAGGTATACTTGCAGTCGCTGCCAAGATACCTTCCGGCAGGCACGGAAAGCACCATGAAACCGAATTTGTCCGAAAATCCCCACCTTTCAATCATCGCCCTCGCACACTCTGTTGCCTTTCGCATATCACTTAAGGCTCCGGTGGAAATATTGTCCTTTCCGTAAATGATCTCCTCGGCAATTCTCCCGCCCATTAAAACACGGATACGATTTTCATAATCCGCTTTTGTGACCAATTCGAGCTCCGAATGGGAAACATAACCCAGTGAATCCCCTCTCGGGAGAGTCGTGATGACATCGAACAGTTTTTCACCAACCACCATGCTCATAACAGCATGGCCGACTTCATGTATTGCAACTGACGAACAATTGCCATTTTTCTCGGTATTAAACTCCTGTTCTCTCTTCTTATAATTCAGAACCCCTGCCTGTGTTCTTTCGATTTCCTCCTCGATAAACAGATAGAGTTCGCTCAATACACTATCCTTTATTCTATTCTTGTCCTTTACAGAGATTTCAAACCGCTTGTTCCGGCTGCACTCAATAAACGGATAACTCTTGAAGAAGTCCCTGTCAATCAAGCCGTTGGATTCATCTATATTCGTTCCATACCGATTGAACTGATGATACATAATAAACGCGGTGTTGATCATATTGTCGATGTCTCCCGCCGTGTGCCCGGATGTCTTCTTGGCAATCAGCTCCGCAATCACATCTATGTCTTCCTCTTTCCCCTCAGGGGCAAAATTGACCAGCGTCTTGATACGTTTTTTAATCGCCCTTCCTGCAAGCTCCTTTCGTGAATCCTTATCCGGCAGGATAAATTCAAGCCTTTTATCAATTCTTCCGGAACGCACAAAGGCGGGGTCGAGATTTTCCGGCGCGTTTGTTGCGGCGAGAATAAACACATTGGAGCGCTTTTCTATGCCGTCCATCTGTTTGATCAGTTCCAGATAGCGATCATAGAAGGAATTTTCATTTCTGTGCTTTGCAATGGCATCCACCTCATCGATAAACAGCACACAGGCATCATATTCTTCCGCTGTATTAAATATGGTTGCGATATAACTTGCAGACTTGTTTCCAAGCTCTGAGGCAGAAAATGACATAAAGCCAAAACGTTTATCCGGAGCTTCTTCCTGAAAATGCTGCTCAAGCTCCCCTGCCATCGCCCTTGCAATAAACGTCTTTCCTACTCCCGGCAGTCCTTCCATCAACGCGCCCTTGGGAACCGTCAGATTATAATCCTCATAAATGCTTTTGTTGATAAGCATTTCAATAATGCTCCGCATATATGCTATCTGGGACGAACAGCCCACCAAATCCGAAAAGCGGGTATCAATATCGGTGATGACCTGAATCGTGTCCTTGGCATCAAAGACCGCGCTGGAACTGTCGGATGCCGCGTTTCTACCATTGCTGCTGCCGATTCTGACGGCGGCAAGCTGCCGTTTGATATCACATTTGGTAGAACTGATGATATCTTCTATCTGAGGTCCTACATCCTTTCCAAAATCAATGGAATCCAGACAGTTGGAAAGGAAATTTACCACTCCTGCGTTATTTGCAAAATACTTTGAGTTCTGCGGCTGAGACCCCCATCCAAAGAATTTCTTAACAGCCTCGCTGCCGTTATCATTGAAATACTTTTTCAGCATCAATGCATTCCGCGCCGCTTTGTCGCTTCCTTTTGCGGTTTTTTCAAGCTCCTCGGTAAGCTTCTTAAACAGGTCGCTTGTAGTCGGCGACTTGATGATAACCTTTTTCAACCGTCTGTAAAGACCCTGATTCCGGTTTATCATCACTCGCACTTCGTTCTCATATCCCGAAATCCATATCGGCACAATCCCCGGTGCGAAGTTTGCAGTGACTATATCACCCTTTTTAACATATCCCCCTTTGAAATCAATCTCTATCGGCAGATTCTGCCCCTTGTCCAAACCCGCATCAATTTTTGTCCGGTCGCCTGACATCAGCGGAAGCAGAACAGTCAACGCTTCCGCTCCAAATTTGTCATCCATTAACTGATATACCTCATCCACATAGAATATCTGATTATTCATTGCAGCCTCGGCGAGTTTTTGCACGACCTCGTATTTTGTATGTCCTATATATGCCCCCCTCAAATCAGACGGAGTAAGCGCCAGAACATCTTTTCCAAATATTTTCCCAAGCTTTTTAGCCAAAGTTGTTTTGCCGGTACCCGCCTGCCCAACTATAGCAATATTGGGAATCTGTCTGGTTCTTTCAAACTCTTTTTCAAACCGGACAACCATGGAGATAACCGTCTCATCGGGAACCATTCCCTCCTCGCCGTACAATAGCTCCTCTATTCTATCGCGGCGGTTCTCCGAAGAATCATCAACACAAGTCTCATATTTTTCGATACCAAACTGAATCACAGCATCCTTTATTTTTCTGTAAATGTCAAGATTACGCTTTACCTGAATCCAGTCTGCGCCCAGATACAGATTCCTCGGGATGCCCGTGTTGTCAAAATCCGGCTCCATTCTCAGCAAAGCAAATCTATCCTCATAGGTCTGACTTGTTTTTGCATCGGTTATTTGAATATACATCTGACCGTTGGCATGTCTAAGTTCAACCGTTCCGGCGTTCTCAGTAAAAGCAACACTGTCAACAATGAAATCAGGGAAAGCAGGGTAAAAGTATCGCCTGAAATTCTTATCGGCATGGGATACGGAAACATGTGCCGTGACCGTGGCATCCTCAAAAGCGAAAACATATTTTCCATTATCTCCTCGGCTGATTGCAAGCTGACAGGCGGGCGGGGTTTCCGTTCCAAGATTTTTCCGTGTTGTTTCGCTCCATTCTTCAACTTTTCCTTCAAGAGGTGATAACCATTGATATTTGGTGGTGTAATACCTTTCCGAATTTTCAAACGCTCTATAAAAAGACCTTACGCACGCATCATAAAAAGCAAAATAATCCGCTGCCTTCAATTTATTCCCTTCCGGGATCGCAGGCATGTCTATGCCGCTGTTGATATATTTGGTCATCGAAAAGATACGCTCTTCACACAAATACTGCCCATTTGTCTTCCTAAATACGATATCAAAGAGTTTATCCGTATCCGTATCCGGTGCAAAACTAAAAGTGGTTCCGTAAAATATCACGGCATCCTCAGTTCTGCTTATTTTTTTATATAATTTACCATTTTTTAACACACTGAAGGTAAAGTCTTCTCCGTTTCTTTCAAAAAACAGATGAGCCGTATTTGCCCAATCCTGATGCTGTTTTCCTTTATCCGAAACATAAGCCGCATATTTGGTATAGTCATAAAATTTGTTGCCATCCTCATCACGGGTTGATACAGGGTCACCACATAAGAAATCAATCGTACTCGACTCGAGAGATGTTTGAAAATTCAAGCAGTTTCCGGCATAACGATACTTCGATCCTTTTTCAACTATACCAGCGGACGGAGATTGTACTATGGTATATTCCCGATATTGATTATCGTTCAAAGTTCTCTTTGTCAGAAGATAATATGTATTCTGCTGTCCGCCATTCTTTTCGCCGATGAATCTTATACCACATATCCCTAAAGAGCTGTCGAGCATACTGACTTTATGTATATTCGCATATGTATCCCCTTTATAATCAACCGTTACAGTCAAGCCTTCTATAATTACGCCGGCGCCGAAACTCCATTCAAATTTGACAGGCTCATCCCCATTATTTACAGGGTCAGCCCCGATGTTACTCTCTTCGTCGTCAGATAAATCGAGAAGAATGTATCCATACAATGCAGCGGCAATAGCATCCTCCTCGCTGAAGTACAGATTTTCCTCATGCGGTTCCATAATCTTCTCATTGTCAAAGCAACCAAAACTGATTTTAGCAGGAGCAGAATGATCATAGTCCCTGCCTAGAGGATCGGCAAAGGTGTCGGTATATTCTCTGGCATTCGCAGCATTGTATCCATATTCCCCCACTATTCCAATCACTTCTGTATAAAGTTCCTTAAGTCTGGATCCATCTGCCTCTGCGTGAACAGCAGCGGTTGCGTTTTCACTTCCATACGGATAATAAAGCAATTCAAATTTCATAAATCTGTTTTCCTTTCTTCTTATTGTGTGTCTTTCTTTTTTTATAAGTTTCCCCTGTTCATCAAGGAACAGAAACTAAATTCCCATCAGCTCTAACAGCAATACCCATATGATGAATGCAACAACGACGACTCCCCAAAAGGAAACACCGCCTTTCTTCTGTTTTTTGGAACTGCGGCTAAGGTCTCTGTAATTTTTTTCGGCATCTTTGCGAATGTTTTCCAGATATCTCAGAGCATCATTGACATCGCGGATATTGTTGACATCTCCATACCTGCTTTGCCTGTTGGCTGAGATATGTGAGTTGACCGATGATGGGGTCCTGCTATAACTGTAATCTTTAGCACCATAACTTGAACTTGTATCATATGAGCTTGTATAGCCTGAACTTGTATCATACGAACTTGTACCGTACGAACTTGTATCATACGAACTTGCATAGCTTGAATCTTCGCGCGGTCTGAACTCTGTATTGCCGCAAAGGCTGCAGCTCCAGACATACGGTCTCGTTTCACTCATGGTTCCGGTACGGCATATAGGGCATAACATAATCGATTACCTCCTTGAATACTAAATCAATGTAAAATTTACTGTCTTATTTATCCGAATGAATAAATGAAATAGCTAAACCTGTTTGACAGACTCCTTACTCTCCTGACTTGCTTTCCAGCCTTCTTCAATCAATGTCCTTACCATTTCAGATGTGGAGCGGTTATAAAACCTTTCCTTTTTTACTTCATCCAACCGCATCTCCATATCCTGTGGCACAACAAACGTAATCCTCTTTAATTCACTTGACATAATGACCGCTTCCTTTCTAGGTTCATAAGTTCAGAACCCGACTTTATTATAGTTCATAGGTTCTGAACCTGTCAACCGTATTTTCATCACCTTCACATTGACATATTGTATGAACTTATGTATAATATGAACCGGGAGGTGCAGCGATGCCTACAGAAAAACCACGCTATACCATCATTGTTGATGAAGAACTTTTAAGGAAAATTGATGATTTTCGTTTTGAAAATCGTTATCCCAGCAGATCCGCGGCTACTTTGGATCTGATACGTCTCGGTATGGAATCCCTGAAAAAGGAGCAGCAGGGGAAATCTGATAAGAATTTATCATAGTCTCCCCAGCACTTCTTTAAACTGGAAGCAGATATCCTCGTTCTGCCTGTACCATACGCTTCCCAGGATTCCCCGAACGCTCTCATAATTACATTGAGAACAGATAATGACCGGAATGTCTATCTGTTCTTTTTTCATTCTTTCTATGAGTTTAAAACCGGCTTCCGGGTCGATTTTAAATTCTGCGGTCAAGGGATACTGCATATCCGTGACAATCAGATCCGGCTTCCTTACGCCGTCTCCAATGCCGTAAATCCTGTCCCACACCTTTTCCTGACAGCTGACATCCTCTATATCCTTAATGCCATTAAATTCCAGCGCCTTTCGTATTTCAAGGACTTTGAAATAATCATCATCCACAATGACTACATGCAGCTTGGATAAATTCATCTTAAATTTCTCCTTTCCGTTTTTTCAATTCCTCCACGAAACGGTTCCATTCCTCCTCGCCTGCGCCCAAGTCTCTCGCTGTCCGCAGGGCTGCGCTCACATAATCCCTTTCCATGATATATTCAGGCA
>DLOP01000008.1:29679-35665 GCA_002478505.1 Lachnospiraceae bacterium UBA7481 | reverse complement strand
CTCGGACTTTGTCTACAGTCTGCGACAATATATCTCATATTGTCAGTATCTTTCCCGATAAGGGAGTGTCGGAGCAGATCGCTTCGCAAAACAGCTTTTTTATAAAATAGGCGGGGGAACTGCACTGTTCTCCTATAATGTCAGGGAGGGAATCATATGAAAAAAACAAACAAAGGAATGGCACCATCCTATCAGAACGCTTCAGGAAAAATGAGGCACACACTCACAAATGATTATCTTTTTAGGGCATTGCTACAGAAAAATAATAAGGTGCTTAAAGGGCTGAGTTGTTCACTAAAGCATCTAAAGATGGAAGATGTGCGAAGCGTAACAATTGAAAATCCCATCTTGTTAGGAGAAGCCCTTGATGACAAGACATTTGTTCTGGATGTAAAAGTCTTGTTAAATAACAGCAGTGTCATAAATTATGAGATGCAAGTAGTAAATCTTTTAAATTGGGCGGAGAGATCCCTGATTTATCTGTGCAGGGTATTTGATCAGTTACATAAGGGCGAGGATTATCTAAAGATAAAGCCAGCCACATTAATAAGTTTTCTTGATTTTACCCTGTTTCCTGAACAGCCGGAGTTCTATGCAACCTATCAGATGATGAATGTGGAGACCCATCATTTATATACTGATAAATTTGCGTTAAGTGTGATAGACTTAAAGCAGATCGGGTTGGCAACAGAGGAGGATAGGGAGTGGCAGATTGATTGCTGGGCATCTCTGTTTAAGGCAACCACATGGGAGGAGATAAAGATGTTAGCAGAAAAGAATGAAATGATACGGGAAGCGGCAGAAACATTATATCAGTTGACGCAGGAGGAGAAGATCAGAGAGCAGTGTATAGCAAGAGAGGAGTATTACCGTAATATGAATACGATGGAGAAACAGAGGGCTTTATTGGAAGCAAGAATAGAAATGATGAAGGAAGAAGAAAACAGGATTAGGGAAGCAAGAGATAAAGTGGTGGAGGAAAGAGACAAGATAACAAAGGAAAGAGACAAGATAACGAAGGAAAGAGATAAGATAACAGAAGAAAGGGATAAGGCGCTATCTGAGATAGAAAAGAAAGATGCGGAGATCGCCCGATTACGAAGGGAACTGGAAAAGAAGGGTAATTAATTTGGGCGGGAAAGGCGCAGGATGGAACAAAAAGTTCATTTGTTTATTTGCGCGTAAAGACAGCTTCCGTGCTGCCATCCGGATAGGTGACCTGTAATGAAAAATCGTCGTTGACCGCCGTGGCAGTGGCGGTTTGTTCCCTGCCGGAGCGTAAGACGCTGACGGTTTTATTTAAGGTGGAGCAATGTGTCCGGTAAGCGGACAGATAGCGTTCTTTCCTGCTTGGAAAATCTATGCAGAGCTGATCTAAAGAATTGATCATGGCTGCCGCCAGCTGCGCGCGGTTGACGGATTGTTTTAATTCCTGTGACAAAGAAGATACATTTCCCCGGAGTTCTTTCGGAAAATCCGTTTTCTTTTCTGTGATGTTTAAGCCTATTCCGATGACAATGGATTGGATTTTGCCCGTTTCGCTCTCAATGGATAATTCTGTCAGAATACCGCCGCATTTTTTGTCATTTAACAGTATATCATTGATCCAGCCGATCTGCGGACGGATACCGCAGACTTTTTCTATGGCATCAGAGACGGCAACGGGAACCCACGCGGACAGAGTCGAATAAAGATTGGTTTTTCCTGCCGCCGCAGGATTATTCTTGGAATCCGTAAGATCAGAACTTTCTGTAAAGGCTTCATCACATAAAATGAGATAGGAAAGATAGATGCCCTGATCTTTCGGGGAGAAAAAGGAGCTTCCGGAGCGTCCTTTGCCATCCGTCTGTTTATGGGCTAATACGACTTGCCCATGGGGCGCGCCCTCATAAGCAAGATCACGCAGATATTTATTTGTGGAGTTAACGGACTCCAGACATAAGATACGATCTGTCCGTTTTTCCGGTAGGAAAGGCATCAGTTCGCCGATACTGATCAGATCGGGAGATCCGGTCAACAGATATCCTTTATTTGTGGTGGAGAGGATTTCATAGCCTTCCGCCCGAAGGGATTTGACCGCAACATTTACTGCGGCACGGCTGACGCCGATGGACTGGCTGATCTTTTCTCCGGAGATATAATCTTTTTCCTGCCGCAGGATAGCGAGTATGGAATCCCTGGTCATATCGGATGACGTCCTTTCTTAAAAAATTACAAAATCAGTGCTTCCCTAGTATAACATAAAATAAAAAAAACAGAAAGAAACCGTTTTGCCAATCAGATAATTTACAGCAAAAAAAGTTCGTTCTACAACATTCTGTTATAATAATATCAATATATTTACGATATAATTTTTAAGAAATACAAGAGCCATTAGATATTCAATGTCAAAAGCTTTGCGAAATACGCCCCAAATTTGCAGATTGAGAAAGGAGCATGGTTATAAAAATGAAGATAGCAATCTGTGATGATGAAAAAGAAATCAGGGATATGCTTGCGGAAAAGATAGAGAGACTTTATCCGGAAGCAGCCCTTTTGCTGTACCAGTCGGGAGAGGAGCTGCTTTTAACAGACACAGAGCCTGATATCCTGCTGCTTGATATTCAGATGTCTGGGAAGAATGGCATGGAAACGGCAAGAGAACTGCGTAGAAAAAATAAAAAAACAATCCTTATTTTTGTGACGGCTTTGGAGGATTTTGTATTTCAGGCATTTGATGTGGGAGCATTCCATTATCTGGTAAAGCCTTTTGAGGATAATAAATTTGCGGAAGTTTTAGAAAATGCAATCAAGGAGTATGAGGACAGAAAAAGTAGGAAAGCAGATGATTCCGATCAGGGAAAAAATAAACTTATGATTATGACAGGCGGAAAGCATATTACTGTTGATCTGGAGGAAATCATTTATGCGGAAGTATTTGACCGTAAAGTCATTCTTCATACGATACATGAAGATATTGAATACTATGGAAAAATGAAAGAGCTGGAGGAAAAAGCGGGAGATGAATTTTTCCGCACCCACAGGTCGTACCTTGTGAATTTTGGGTTTATCAGAAAATATGATGCGACAACGGTTTATCTGAAAAAGGGACAGGCGCTTATATCGAAACAGAATTATGGGGAATTTGTGAAGTCGTACCTTCGGTATAACCAGAGGAAATGGAGAAGATAGATGGATCACATGGATATATATTGGGCGGCAGTTTCCATGATATATGACATAGTGGAAATTTATGGAATAGGGTATATCTTGTACCGTTTTGCAAAGCCGTTTATGGAAAATAAAAAAGGGGCATTCTGCATTGGGATTGCTTATTTTGTCACAATGCTGATCTTGGATTTCGTGCCAGTCTGGATAAATACATTTGCAGCATACAGTTTTGGGATACTGTCGGCTTTTGCTGTCATGTGTGGATTAGACCGCAGGAATTATAAACAGAAGATATTTATCGCGGCAACGTTTTTTTCTCTGCGCTGGCTGTCAGTATATATGGCGAGAGCCATAACAGAAGTCATATATACTTTAGATACAGCTAAAGATCCAATCATGGGGCTTCTTGCATTCAGCGGCATAGAATTGCTGGATATGGTAATCGGTTTTGCGTTATTAGGAATCAGTGTAAGATGTATCATAAAAACTTATGTTTATAAAAGAGAGGACATGAGCATAAAGGAAATGTTCATGTTGACCTATGTTACGGTACAGACTCTCCNNGGAATGACCGGATACGGAATCATTAAATATTATCAGATCTGTTTTGATATGAGTCCGTTTGATGCTGTTCCAAGCGTATACAATGGACTGGTATTTCTGCATTTTGGCACATTCATCATTACGATCGTGGTAGTAACCGTATTGTTCCAGAACATCAAGGCAAGGCAGGAAGAAAAACTGCAGAATGAGCTGCTTGCCATACAAGTTGACAGTACAGAAAAGCATATCAGGCAGGTGGAGAGTCTGTACCGTAACATACGCAGCATCAGGCATGACATGACAAACCATATCCTTACACTGGAAAGGCTTTATGCTGGAAACAATGCGGCGGAAGCAGTGGATTATGGCAAAGAACTAAAATCTGCCCTTTCCCCGATGACTGGAGAGATAAAAAGCGGGAATCCTGTAACGGATGTGATTCTGCAGGAATTAAAAAGTGAAGCAGAGAAAAGGAAGATACACTTCCAATCAGATTTCTATTATCCCACCGGCACGAATATCAACGCCTTTGATGTCAGCGTAATACTGAACAATGCCCTGCAGAATGCAATGGAAAATGCAGAAAAGAGCGAAACACCATATATATCTATTCTATCTTACCATAGGAATAATGCCTATATGATCGAGGTCAGTAACAGCTTCACCGGAAATCTGCAATGGGATGAAGAACGTGGTCTGCCTGTTACGTCAAAAGAAAAAAAGGACGGTCATGGCTATGGGAAAGTCCATGGTTATGGACTTGCCAATATCCGTATGGTGGCGAGAAAATATTCCGGAGATATCGCCATTGACTTAAAAGATGGTGAATTTTGTCTTAGTATTATGCTGATGATGGAATGACAGAAAAAGCCTCTTATTGAAGCATTTTCGTTAAGTGCCGCTGCCGAGCGGCACTTTTTTTATGGGGTTCACAGCAGAAAAAGGTCGGTTCACCGCATATCTGTTTAGTTTGTGAAATTAAGCTCCGAAACAATAATTGAGAATAGTCGCCATAAAAAACAATATCAAAATTATGTCAAGGAGGACTAAAAAATGACAATTAACAGTATCAATGGATCAAACACACAAATGGGGCAGATGGGAATGAATCAGGCAACGGATTCTTACAGCCGGAATATTCAGAGCCAGATTGCCAACGCACAGAAGCAGATGCAGGAGCTTTCTTCTAATGAGAATCTGTCGTTAGAGGAAAAAATGAAGAAGCGGCAGGAAATACAGCAGCAGATCAATGACCTGAATACGCAGTTAAGGCAGCATCAGATGGAGCAGCGCAGAGAAGCCATGGGCGGCTCGGATAAACAGCAGGCAAAAGGATCTTCTATGGACGATTTGCTTGGCGGTACGAAAAATACAGGCAAAGCAAAAACCGGAAATAAGGGAAGTGGAATTTCACAGGCAGGCATGACGGCGATGATCTCTGCCGACAGCTCCATGAAACAGGCAAAAGTCCAGGGAAGCGTAGCGACAAATTTGAATGGAACAGCAAGGGTTTTAAAGTTTGAAATTAAAATGGATAAAGAAAGGGGACTTGATACGCAGAAACAGGAAGAAGATCTTGCTGAATTGGAGCAGAATGCCCTGAATGCAACTGCTTCACAGATGCATACGTTAAGTGAGGCAAATAAGACATTGGAGGAAGCGGCAAAAGCAGACAGCAAGGCAGAAAAGGAAGACAGCAAGGCGGAAAAGGCAGAGGACAAGGCAAAAAAGGCAGAGCGAAAGGAAGGAATGCCGGATGGCAAGGTTGGAAAGACAGACAACGAGGGAGTACAGACTGTGGGTACAGAAAGAAAGGATACGGAGGAGATCGCCAGTACACAATCAGCCAAAAGCACGCCTGCATCAGCGGCAGTAACATCAGCAGCAACATATACATCCGTAGATATCCGTTTATAGTAAAAAGTAAGTTAACAAGAGAAAATTTTGGGAGGTAGGATTATGTCAACGGTTAATTTTAACGATTTTAATAATTATGCAAACTATGATAAAGGTTATGATTTTTCTGCCCTTTTGGGAGGGACAGCCAATTCATCCGGCAGCTTGCTTTCAGATTATGCTTCTCTTAAAAACGGAAGTTATGGAAAGCTGATGAAAGCATATTATAAACAGCAGAATGCGGAAAAAGCATCATTGTCTGGGGATACCCCGCAAAAGCTGACGCTTATGAGGTCAGGAGCAGATGCTCTTAAAAAATCGGCGGACGCTTTAAATGATGCTTCCCTTTGGGAAAAAAAGAAATTTAAGATAAAAGACGAGGAGACCGGAGAGGAAA
>DLOP01000008.1:0-29635 GCA_002478505.1 Lachnospiraceae bacterium UBA7481 | reverse complement strand
AATTATAATTCTCTGGTGGAGCATTTGGGCAGTTCTGATACAAAAATTGTACTTCGTAATGCAGCGTGGATGACGAACATAACAGATAAAGCCAAAAATCTACTTTCAAAGGCAGGAATCACCATAGGCAGGGGGAACAAGCTGGAATTGGATGAGGATGCTTTAAAAGAGGCTGATGTCACTACTTTAAAGTCGTTGTTTACCGGATATGGCTCTTTTACCGATAAAATTGCTCAAAAAGCAGAAAATATCGGTAAAGAAGCGGCGAATGCCGCAGCAAAGACGAAAGGGGCAACCTATACGAAAAACGGAGGTTATTCCGATACTCTGTCAAAGCTGTTTTCCAGTACGGTGGATGAAACAATTGGGAAAAAGACAGAAGATAAGAGCTCGGATACATCCTCAAAAACCACTAAAAAAACAGAAACCACTAATAAATATGATAAGAATAACTGAAAATCTCTAAAGCTTAATTATCTATAGTTGGCTGTACTATAACTGACATACTAAAAGTATATAAAGAATCAAATTGTCAATGCAAAAACAAGATGCATTGACAATTTGATTTTGGGGTGCTAGTATAATTGTAAATCATATACAAAAGGTGGTTTACAATGAAACATACAAAAAATCTTGTTTTCATGTCATTATTTGCCGCGTTGATTGCAGTCGGTGCATTTATCAGGGTGCCGATGCCGCTGATCCCATTTACTCTTCAGACATTTTTTGTCATGATGGCAGGAAATCTGCTGATTGCCAAATATGCTGCGGGAAGCACGCTGGTTTATGTCCTGATCGGACTTTGCGGTGTGCCGGTATTTACCGGAGGAGGCGGTTTTACTTATATATTCCAGCCTACGTTTGGCTATCTGATCGGCTTTATCTTTGCCGCGTTCTTTATTGGAATGATTGTACATAAAAAACAGCAGCCTTCCTGGAAAAGACTGCTGGCGGGTGATCTGGTGGGACTGATTGCCTGGTATGCATTTGGGATCATTTATTACTGGGTGATTGCAAAATATTATCTCGGAAATCCGGTGGCAATGAGATCACTGCTGGTGCCGTTTATCCTCCTGCCATTGCCGGGAGACCTGATTAAAATGACGTTGGCAATACTACTGGGGAAACGGCTTTTGCCAGTAATATCAAAATAAATTTTGATAACAAATAAATTTTGATATCAAACTAATTTTTGGTTTCTTAAATAAGCTTCCTCCATCTGTGCCCTGACCATATCGCAAAGCTGTTTTTTCTCTTCGCGGTCCATGACGGCAACATCAACGGCAGGAAGGTATTCCAAAACGACATGCTGTTTCTTAAGCCGCGGAAACTGATCCTCAAAGACTGCCGATGTATTGTTTAAAACAACGGGAACGATCTTGCAGCCGGTTTTTTCCGCGATCTTAAAGCTTCCCTTATGAAATTCTAAAAGAGGCTCGTCGGATTTATTTCTGGTGCCTTCCGGGAAGATTGCAATGGAAATTCCTTTTTTGATCTTCTCGGCGCAATTGTTGATGGATTCCATTCCTTTTCTCAGATCGGAACGATCCATAAATTCACAGTACAGATTTTTCATCCATTTGGTCAGAGTAAGATATTTCAGCATTTCTTTTTTGGCAACATAGCCTGTCGGTCTCGGCACACGGGTATAGGTGAGCAGGATGTCAAAATATCCGCGGTGGTTCAGGACGTAAAGAACAGGCTCCTCCTTGGGAACATTTTCTTCGCCGATCACCGTCAGCTTTGTGCCCGCTATAAAGATGATCACCCGAAAAGCCCAGTTTACAATGGCAAGAGAGCTGACTGCCTTTGCTTTTTTACTGAACAGTCCGACGATCTCCTCAATCAACTGAATGAGGATCGAGATAATCAGGAAGGTGAGCAGAAATAATACTGCAAAGAATATTCTAATCATGCTGGTTATGGTTTCCTTTCTATCCTATGTACTTATATAATGTTCCATTTTTTAATTTAATACTCGTTTTTGTATCAGAGAACGATCGTCCTCTGTCAATCCGTATAGAAGGGAGAGTTCATTTTCTATGTTATTCATTATAGCATAATTTTGTTCTTCTGTCAGAATTTTATCCACAAGTGAGACAATGCGCTGCTGTTCTGCTGCAGAAGCCATGGGAATCGGCAGCGTTTCAATATGGGATTTTAACAGCTTTAAAGAGTCAAATCCGGTTTTCCAGTAGAATGCCGCAATGTCGCTGTTTAGTACGGCAAGGATATATTTGATGTCCAGTCCGTCTATATGTGGGATCAATATATTGCAGCTGTTTAACGTAAGGTAACCGTGGTCATCATAGGAAAAGACGGGAGTTTTTCCAATAAAGCGGTATAACAGCTTTTCTTTGGCACGGTAAAGTTCTTCTTTTGCGCACTGCTGAAATTTTTCCGGGGTATATCGGATCTGGTCAAATGGACCGTGCAAGCGGTATTTGTTAAGGTTAAAACCGCGAATGATGGGTTCGGCGGCAATGCCCGAAGGAGCTGTGCCGGAAGCTCTTTCTATATTCGTAATGGGAACGGATATAGGATTGCGTTTTTCTTTCTCTGAGGGGATCAGGAATCTGTCATTGTCGCCGGTTACGATGCCGAGGGCAAAGTCGGCGGCTCCCTTTAACCTTACGGCGTGATCCAATGAATCCAGCTTGTAAAACAGTGCATAGGAAGCGTCGTCTGCATGCAGCATCGGAAAATAGTCTGCCGAAGGAGCGCTTTTAAAAGACCGTTCAGGAACGCTGCGGTTTTCGATGGTGTAATGTTCTGTTTTTTTATATACGTCGCAGCGGCGGATACCGGGCTGCCAGCGATCCTTTTGTAATGTCAGGATGACAGAGGGACAGTCGACTAAGGTAAAGGGCTGCATCAGATATTCAATCGAAAGGATCCGTGTGTTTTTCAATAAGATTTTCCGCATTTCACGATGCCGTCCCGCTGTTAAAAGAGAGGCGGGCAGCAAAAAGGAGATGATGCCGTTATCTGACTGGTGGCGGATGGAGTTTTGTACAAATAATGCGGCGGAATCCTTTGTGCCGGCATGTTTCCGAGAGGGGAGGTTCGCTCCCCAGGGAGGGTTGCCGAATATCAGTGTGTTTTTGCATGACGGAAATTGAAGCAGGGAATCGGCGACGCGGATATTTTCCCGCAATGTATCAATATCTGTGTCCGGGGCGTTTAAGGCAATATTGATCCGTGCAATGGCAATGGCGGCAGGATCGGTATCCTGACCGATAAGCTGTATTTTGACGGGTTTTTCAGTGTTTTCTGCAATTTTTGCTTTTTCTTCATTTTCTGCATTTCTGGTATAAGAAAGGATCTGCAGGAGAAAATTGCCGGTTCCGCATGCCGGATCAAAAAAGTTATTGATATCCCCGGTAAGCGGTGCAGTACGGTCGATCAGCCTTTTTACCAGTGGAGACGGCGTATAATAGATACCGGATCTTTTGCGCCTGTCAAGCTGTGTCAGGGATATATAGAGATATCCCAAAAGATCCTCATACGGCAGGAATGACAGCGCGGGATAATCGGATCGTTCTTCCTGATCGGGCACAAGGGCGCGCAGATCATTCACCAGAGGGGCGTATTTTTGCAAGGTATTGGCGGATCGAAAAAATCCTTCTGCATAATGTGCAATGGTTGTGATTAAAGGCGCATCTGTTTTCTGACAGTAAGCAATGATATGGTTAAGCTGCTCCATGGCAGTTTCGCCGCAGTTAAGATAATCCTTATAAGCACGGGATAATCGGATCGCCGTTTTATTGCGGCGTTTTGTCAGTTTTCCGGTCTGCTGCAGATTCTCTTTAAGTTCTTTTATGGAATCCGGAGTGAAATAGTTTCCCTTTTTTTTAACAAAATGATCAGGCGTCAGTCTGCCCTGCTTGATCCAGTTGCGTCCGGTGGCTTCAGAAATTGAAAGATATTCACATGCCTGTTTTAATGTCATCCATTCCATAGTTTATAGAATACCAAAATTTTGTTGATTTGGAAAGTATTCTATCATATAAATTGGGAAACGCTGATGAAAGTGTTTCCTTAAAAATAATTTATGAATAATACGGCACTTTCACTCATATTTTAATAAATAAAACGATATTGCATATAGAATGGAGAAATAGAATGGAAAAATGGAAAAGATTTGGAATGCTGCTTGTATGTGCGGTCATGATGGGAATGTTTCTGATGGGATGCACGATCAAAGAAGGAAGTGATAGGAAGATTCGCGACGTTGAATTTACCGTGCTGGCGGAGGACGAGATACCGCCGGAATTTCTTGAATTTATTACCGGAAAACAGGCGGATCCCTTTAAACTGACTTATACCACGGACCAGTATCTATACATAGCCGCAGGCTACGGGAAGCAGGAGAGCGGAGGATACAGCATTGCGGTAAAGGATTGTTATATGACGGAAAACGCACTGGTTTTTGATACGGAGCTGATCGGTCCCTCTGCGTCGGAAAATATTATGCCTGGGGCGTCTTATCCCTATATTGTCATTAAGACAGAAAAGACGGATGCGACGGTGATCTTCCAGTAAAAAGGTTTATGTGCCGTGTGCATCCGCCGGAGGCTCAAAGGAAGCGATGAATTTAATCACCGCTTCCTTAGAATTTGATTTTTGTCTGACTTTTGTCTGACAAAAGGGGTTATTTGTGATCGTACAAAACACGTTTATTTCAGATCGTCTAATTCATAAATTACAAAACCTTCTTGAAGATATTCGTGCTCTTTGTAATCATCCCATAACTCTCTGGTATAGTAAATAAAACTATCACTATTGTTGTCTAGTTGTATCATATACCTCTGTTCCATAAACAGCTCCCTAACACATACGGTTATAATAAATTCTTCTTTTTCCCACACTAAATAGTAGAAGACACTGTCGATATTATTTTTATAATTCTCAAGAAATGAAGAAGTACTTATAAGATAAGAAGGTCTGCCATACTTATCAACTATCGCATCAAGCCTTTCGCGAGTTTTGCTATTGTCATACATAGAAACAATTTCCGTATCGCTAAATTCATATACGTATTTGCCGCCAGATGAAATGTAAAACCAGTTGTTTTCATATGCCTGCATAAGAGATACTTCTTCTCCTGAATAATTGGGCAGTGTAATTTGGAAGATTGTAGGATAGTAGCCTTCAAGTTGCCTCAAATGACCTTCTTCATCAACTATTGTGTTCATCTCAAAAAATATATTTTTTCCATCGGAAATTGTAATTTCGGGAATTATAAGGTCTGTAAGATTGTCTGAATATGCATAATTATTAGGTCCATACCAGACACCATATGGTGTCAGACTTTCGTGCCCGTTGAAGTCTTCCAGATGGATGGGAGCTGTACATTCGCCGTTAAAAAGCGTGATGCCTGTCAGGTCTTTTTCTTCTCCCCAGTCCGCTGTATGCAACCAAAATACGGTTTCATCCGTATCGGAAGAATCCTGTGGATTTTCCTGATCTATTTGTGTATCAGAAGAATCCTGATGATTTTCCAGACCTGATTCTGCACCGGAAGAAGTCTGCTGACTTTCCTGATCTGATTCTGCATCGAAAGAAGCCTGTTGACTCTCCTGTCTTGTCTGCGTACCGGAAGACGGTGTGTTTTCATGGTTTGTGGCAATGACCGCGGCAGTGATGCCTCCGATGATTACAACGGCGGCAGCAGTAGCGGCAATTATTGTTTTTGGTGTTTTTAACATTTTTTTGATCGTTCCTCCTTTTGAAGTATTAGCAGCATGATTGGTAGAATCTGCGTTGGTGATAGAGGCGGCATCTGTGGCGGCAGCCTGAACATTTAGGCTTAATGCTTCTGCTGTAAGCACTCCGGCAAGAAGGGGAACGGCCGATGCATAGGAATAAAGTTTGTCATGGTTCTTGTTTTCGTACTCGGATACGCCCTGACGGATTTTTTCCCTTGCCGCGCTGAGACGGTAGGTCACTGTGCCGATGGGACATTCCATGATTTCAGAAATTTCTTGTGCCGTAAACTCGTTGAAATAGAACATGATCACTGTCTGATATTGCGCTTCGGTGAGCCGGTTCTTCATGATGTCCATAACGATCCGGCGTTTTGCCTGATTTGTTATGTATTCCTCCGGCAGAAAATTTTCATTTTCTTCTATGGGCTGGTTCTCCTCCTCCATATCCATAGGGACTGCCTTAGCTGCTTTCAGCCGGTCTTTACACTTGTTAACGGCGATTTTGTTGAGCCATGGCAAAAATTTACCGTGGTCTTCCAGGGTGGAAAGACTGCCAAGGACGGTAACATAGACCTCCTGCGTCATATCTGCCGCATCCTGTTCGTTTTTAAGAAAGCTAAGACAGGTAAAATATACGGTGCTGTAGGTCTGCTTGTAGAGTTCTTCAAATGAAGCTTTGTCCCCTTCCGCCGCCAGCTTTACATATTGATCAAGTTCTTCCGTTTTTATAGCCATAATAGTCCTCCTTGCCGCCTTTGCGGCTCAAATAAAAATGTAACCGAACTCTATCATAGTATAGACGATTTAAAAGGGCAAATTATTGGGATAGAAATAAACTAAATTTTTAAAAATGGAAAGATTTTTTGAAATGAAAATATTTTTTCTTGACTTTTAATTCAAAATACGTTACTCTCATATCAATTCAATTTTTTGGATGTCTGGTATCTGATTGGCAGCTCGCCATTTGTACCTTTTGTTACTATCTTATTATTCTTATTCGCGCGGTCTGTCTTTTGTATTTTTAATGTTCTAATGTTTGTTCTTACTATCTTTGAAGCTGATTTTTCAATCTATTTCATCAATTCAAAACTAATGCCACCAAAGAAAGCGAGGAATTTACTATGGCAAACGACATCACAATGAAAAACACTATTACAATGAAAAACAACACAAACATCAGTCTGGACGATGCCCACGGCGCTATCCCGGTTCGTATGACCAATGATTATCTTTTCCGGGCACTAATGCAGCGTAATACCAGGGTTTTAAAATCTCTGATCTGCTCCCTGCTCCATCTGGATCCTGATGACGTTACCTCCGTCACGATTCTTAATCCAATCGAATTGGGCGAAACCATTGATGAAAAGAATTATATCCTTGACATCAAAGTGGATCTGAACGGACATACTACCATCAATCTGGAGATGCAGGTGGTCAATGAAGGTAACTGGCCGGAACGCTCTCTCTGCTATCTGTGCCGCGTCTTTGATAATTTAAACCGCGGGGAAGATTACGAAGATGTCCATCCCGCTATCCAGATTGGACTTCTGGATTTCACCCTCTTTGAGGACAGCCCGGAATTTTTTGCCAACTACTATCTTATGAATCAAAAAAATCATCGGATTTATAGTGACAAATTTCGTCTGTCTGTGTTAGACTTAACTCAGATAGACCTTGCAACCGAGGAAGACCGCGCCTATCAGATCGACCACTGGGCCGCTCTTTTTAAAGCCACCACCTGGGAGGAGCTAAAAATGCTTGCAAAGAACAATCAGTACATCGAAGATGCCGTTACGACTATCCGCCAGCTGACGCAGGAAGAAAAGATCCGTCAGCAGTGTGAAGCGCGTGAGGATTATTACCGCCGTACGGCGGGTCGAGAGAAACTTCTCAAAAAGACCACTTCGGAGCGAGATGAACTGAAAGAGCAGCTCTCCCAAAAAGAGGCGGAAATTGCCAAGAACAAGGAGGAAATTGCCAAGAACAAGGAGGAAATGGCCAAGAACAAGGCGGAGATTGCTAAGAACAAGGCGGAAATTGCTAAGAAAGATGCTGATATCTCTAAAAAAGATGCTGAAATCGAGCATCTTCGTAGTCTGCTTTCCAATCATAATAGCTCTGGCGCGAATATAAACTAGAGCTTCGAGCGTATTTAAGGCTCTAAAATTTCAATACATTCCTCATATCCTAATTCCACGGCAACGTCATAAGCTGTTTTTCCTTCGTTATTCCTAATATTGACATCTGCGCCTTCACTTATAAGAAATTCACAATTACTAAAATGATTTGTCCGTACTGCATAAAAGAGTGGAGTATCCCCATTGGCATCTTTTTCGTTTAACAAACTATCCATAGGACGTTGTTCATTATGATATAAAATTTCAAGATAATTTACTTCTACACTCTCTGCCAGCTCATGTAATATAGACCTTTCATACTCAGTTCCTACATATTTCCACTCATCTACTCCACATTCCCATAAATAAATTGCCAAATTAATTCTTTCTTCTTTTTTATCTTCCGACATTTGCCCCCAACCTCCCGGTATCCAAACAAATGCTGCACTAATGTCTGCACCATTTTCCACAAACAATTGTACCTTTTCATTCATATCTTCCTGATAATAAGAGAGCAAACATTCAAGAGGCAGCTCATAGTCTGCCATAATATTCAGGTCTGCCCCTTTCTCCAATAATGCTTCCATTACACTGATATCTGTCTTTTTCCATACAGCATAATATATGGGATATCCATTACTTAAAGCTCCTTGAAGCAAAATCCCTCTTATTTTGTATAGTGGAATACATACATCCAGCATATTAACATCCGGCATTTTTTCTATACAAGCAAGGATTTCTTCTGTGTTACCTTCATCAACATACTTATAGAATTCGCTTACCATGTAGTGGCAATAACTGTGATATCCTATAAATATCAAAATAAAAATCAAAGAAGCACATATTATTATCACTTTTGTTTTTTTATTTTTAATCATTTATGAATGCTCCTATACAATCAAAATCGTTGCCTTGGATTACATGAAACTTCTGACCTTTGTTTCATTTATAACAGTATATGTCGGCATATGTCAAGATTAGGCGGTGGTTTTCGCTTTTTTATCATAAAAATTAATCTTATGATATAATAAAAACATATTGTAAAAATCGTCAAATTACGGAGACAAAAGTTGATGAACTATACGACGGAAATTATCAAAAGTAAAAGAAAGAGTATCGGATTTGAGATCAAAGAGGCAGGCAGGCTGATCGTCCGTGCGCCTTTTTCTATGAGCCGGGATCAGATTTTTCGGGAAATGGAAAAAAACAGGGACTGGATCGACAAGCATATGCTGATCGTGCAGGAAAGAGAGAAAGAACTGGAAAAACTTCCAAAGTTTACCAGAGAAGAAGTGGAAAAGATGGCGGAGGAAGCGCTTGCGGTGATCCCTCCCAGAGTAAAGGAATATGCCGTCGTTCTGGGAGTAAGTTATGGAAGGATCACGATCCGCAATCAAAAGAGCCGGTGGGGAAGCTGCTCCGCCAAAGGCAATCTGAACTTCAACTGTCTTCTCGTTAAAGTGCCGGAGGATGTCCGTGATTATGTGATCGTACATGAGCTGTGCCACAGGATGGAAATGAATCACTCTGAAAAATTTTGGAAGCTGGTGGAGGGTGTGCTGCCGGATTACCGGGAGAGAAGGAAGTGGCTGAAAGAAAAAGGCAATGTATTGATAGAAAGATTATAACAGGGGATTTCAATAGAAATTGCAAATTTGTACTGATTGCGGTATAGTGTAAATGTTGATTGAAAAAAGATCATATAGTGAATCATTGATCAAATTATGTGTAGTCGCAGAAAAGCTGAGAGAGTTATGTATTGTTCAAAATGCGGAGCAGTTTAGGAGGAAAGTATGGAGACCGGGAAAACAAAAAACAAGAAATGGATCATTATCATAGCCGCCATTGCAGCAGTGGTCTGCATAGCGGTAGCGGCGGTCATCTTAGTAACAGGTAATAGTACGGAAAGAAAGCTGGCGGAACAGCTTGATCTGGCAGAAGGATATCTGTCAGAACTGGATTATGAGAATGCGATTGCGGCATATGAGGCGGCGATTGAGATAGACCCGGGATGCAGGGATGCATATCTGGAATTGGCGGATATCTACATAGAGCAGGAAGAATACGAAGAAGCTGCAATAATATTGGAACAAGGATTGGTGAAGACAGATTCTCCTGCGATCTTGAAAAAACTGGAAGATGTAGAAGAAATTATTTTGTCGAGGGAAGATTTTGCGGAGGAAATTATTTTGTCGAAGGAAGACCCTGCGGAAGAATCCTTACTGTCGGAAGAGGAAGGATCATCTGAAGAGATTTCTGAGATTGAGCCATCGGTGGAAGCAGATGATGGGGATGTTTATATTGTAGACAATATCGGAGTGATTGATAATGAAGATTCATTGAACGAGGTGATGCAGGAATTTGAAGATATTACAGGAATTTATCCTTGTGTAATGACAGTGTATGATTCGGATTGGAATCAGGATTATGATGAACTTTGGCAATATGCTTATGATTTATATATTAATACGTTTTCAGACGAACTGCATTTTCTGATTGTTTATTCGAAACCGGAGAATGCTGCAGAATTGGATTTTGTGAATTGGGCATGGGAAGGGATCCAGGGAGATGAGACTGATCCGATCCTTACAGAACATAATGTTGGGATATTTAATGATGCGCTTCAAACCGATCTGCTGCGGGATAATGTTTCCGTAGGAGAGGCATTTGAAAATGCCTTTGAAAAGATTTTGCAATATTTATAAGTTTATTTTGATAAAAATGATAAAAATATCTTTATTCTGTTTAGTGGAAGGCTTTGGGATTTGGCTTTGGGATTTGATCAGGGGATTCTAAAAAGAATCTCTTTGTGGTATAATTTGGTATATAAAAAGAAAAAGGAGCCAAAGCTTTGATCATAAAAAATGTGAGACTGATCAATCCTGCCGACGGCAGGGATGAAATATGCCGGATCAATATTGAGGACGGTCTGATAAAAGAAATCGTGGGACAGGCTTCACAGGGGGAATCTACGGAGAACAAACAATTTGGCGAAGATTCTAACGGAACACAGGAAATCCTTGATGCAAAAGGCTGTATTGCTGCTCCCGGTCTGGTGGACGTCCATGTGCATTTCAGGGATCCGGGATTTACTTATAAGGAAGACATCGAATCAGGCAGCCTCGCTGCGGCGAAGGGAGGATATACCAGTGTGATCCTGATGGCGAATACAAAGCCTGTGGTGGATCAGGAGGAGACGCTTTCTTATATTCTGGAGAAGGCAGGGAAGTCGCCGATTCACGTATATTCCTGTGCCTGTGTGACCAAAGGGATGAGAGGGCAGGAGCTAGTTGATATGGACAAGCTTTATAAGTGCGGCGCTGTAGGATTTACGGATGACGGACTGCCGCTGTTGGAAGCGGACGTGGTTAGAAGGGCAATGGAACAGGCGGCGCGTCTGGATGTCCCCATCAGTTTTCACGAAGAAGATCCTTCATTGATCGCGAATCCCGGTATCAACCGGGGAAAAGTGTCAAATCAGCTTGGCCTTGGAGGTGCTTCCAGGGAAGCGGAGATCACCATGATTGAAAGGGATCTGACGCTGGCGCTGGAGACAGGCGCATCTATAGATATCCAGCATATCAGTACGAAAGAAGGCGTAGAACTGGTCAGACAGGCTAGAAAGAAAAGCGACAGGATCCATGCGGAAGCAACGCCGCATCATTTTTCTTTGACAGAGGAGGCGGTATTGAAGCATGGAACCCTTGCGAAGATGAATCCGCCGCTTCGGACGGAGGACGACAGACAGGCGATCATAGAAGGCTTGAAGGATGGAACCATCGACCTGATTGCGACAGATCATGCCCCCCACAGTGCGGAAGAAAAAGCGAAACCATTGACAGAAGCCCCCAGCGGCATTATCGGTCTGGAGACAGCTCTTCCTCTGGCGGTCACAAATCTGGTCCATGCAGGGCATCTGACCATGATGGAGCTGATCGAGCGAATGAGTTATGCGCCGGCGAAGCTGTATCATCTGAATGCAGGCTCGATAGAGGTTGGGAAACCGGCGGACATTGTGATTTTTCATGAGCAGGAAAAAGGACAGGCAGGACCATTCCTCTCCAAATCCCAGAACTCTCCCTTTGCAGGACAGACGCTGGACGGTGTAGTGGAATATACCATCTGCGGTGGGGAGATCGTGTACAGCAGAAAGTAAAAGAAAGGACAAAGAATATGGCAAAAAGAAAAGAGACCGCCAGAATCTATCGTCAGGAAATGCTGGCAAATGATATCTTTTCCTTGATGATAGAAACTTCTATGACGGAGGAAGCCCATGCCGGACAGTTTTTAGGCGTTTATATTGAGGATGCAAGCCGTTTGCTGGCGAGGCCGATCAGTATTTGTGATGTTGATACCACAAGGGGACTGATCAGAATGGTTTATCGGATCAGTGGCGAAGGAACACGAAAGTTATCCGGTTATCATAGAGGAAAAGCCTTGGAGGTTCTGGGTGTGCTAGGCAACGGATACGATATCTGCGCGACGGAGGGGAAGCGTACCATCGTGATCGGCGGCGGAATCGGTATTCCTCCGATGCTTCTTGCTGCGAAGTCTATTCCCGGCGAAAAGGAAATCGTGCTGGGTTATGCCGATGCAAAAACTTTTTTAAAGGATGAATTTGAAAAAGAAGCAAAAGTACATATTGCAACGATGGATGGAAGCATTGGAACAAAGGGTACAGTGCTTGACGCCATGGATGCTGCTCAGGTGAAGGGCGATGTGATCTTTGCATGTGGTCCGATGCCGATGCTCCGCGCAGTGAAGCAGTATGCAGCCGAACATCAGATAGAAGCCTATATTTCTTTGGAGGAAAGGATGGCATGCGGCGTTGGGGCATGTCTTGGATGCGTCTGCAGGACGGTAAAGAAGGACGGTCACACCCATGTCAATAATACAAGGATCTGTACGGAAGGACCCGTATTTGACGCGAAGGAGGTGGAGATCTGATGAATACCAAAGTGACCATTGCAGGGGTAGAGTTTAAAAATCCCGTTATGACAGCGTCAGGAACTTTCGGCTCCGGACAGGAATACAGCGAGATGGTTGATCTTAACCGTCTGGGCGCGGTGGTAACAAAAGGCGTTTCGGCTGTTCCGTGGGAGGGAAATCCCACGCCGAGAGTGGCAGAAGTCTATGGTGGCATGCTGAATGCCATTGGATTGCAGAATCCCGGCATCGATGTATTTATTGAAAGGGATATTCCCTTTTTAACGAAGTATGATACGAATATCATTGTGAATGTATGTGGTAAAACCGTGGAAGAATATTTGGCGGTTGTAGAGCGGTTAAACGACCAGCCTATTGCCATGATGGAGATCAATGTTTCCTGCCCTAACGTAAAGGAAGGCGCGCTGGCATTCGGACAGGATGCTAAAGTTCTGGAACGTGTGACGGCAGAGATCAAAAAAGCAGCAAAGAAGCCTGTTATCATGAAGCTCAGTCCTAATGTAACAAATATCAAGGACATGGCGCTGGCGGCAGAGGCAGGCGGTGCGGATGCAATATCCCTGATCAATACGCTGATCGGAATGAAGATTGATATTAACAGGAAAATATTTGCGCTTGCCAATAAGACAGGCGGATTTTCGGGACCTGCCATTAAACCGGTAGCGGTGCGGATGGTATATGATGCGGCGCATGCCGTGAAGATCCCGGTGATCGGTATGGGAGGCATCGGCAGCGGTGAGGATGCCGTGGAATTTCTACTGGCAGGAGCAACAGCGGTTTCCGTTGGCACGATGAATTTTGTGGATCCTATGACAACGATAAAGGTTGTGGATGGGATCGAGGCGTATATGAAGAAGTTTGGACATAAGGATATTCAGGAGATCATAAAAGCATTAAAATAAGTGCAGCAATAAAAGTATATTTGTGAAAGGGGTGTTTCGTATGGGTGAAAAAAGATTTGTGGTGGCATTGACAAGAACATGCGGCAGCGGTGCGACAATTATCGGACAGATGCTTGCAAAAGAATATGGGATTGATATGTATGATAAAAATATCCTGCGTATGGCAAGTGATGACAGCGGTATCAGCGAAGCCCTTTTTGCGCAAGCGGATGAGACTATGAAAAAGAGTATTCTCTACAGCGTAACGAAGAAAGTTTATAATGGGGAGATCATTCCTCCGGAGAGTGCTGATTATACGAAAAACGACAATCTATTTGCATTTCAGGCTAAGGTGTTAAAGGAGCTGGCGGAGCGTGAATCCTACATTTGTATCGGCAGGGCGGCGGATTATGTCCTCAGGGATTATCCCAATGTCATCAGCATCTTTGTCTATGCGCCGTTGGAAAAATGCATCCAGACGGAGATGGATCGTCTGGCGCTTTCCAGAAAAGAAGCGGAGAAGCGGATTTCTGAACAGGATAAGCACAGAAGGGCATATTATAAATATCATACTGGCAAAGAATGGGAGAACCCTTATAATTATGATCTCTGTTTAAATACCGGTGAGCTTACCTATGAGCAGTGTGTTAAAGTGGTGAAGAGCTATCTGCACATTAAACTGGGAGTATAGTATTCCCATGTAAAAATTGGAAATATTTAACATTTTATACAAAAAAAATCTAAAAAACTATTGATTTTTACAAGAACCGGTGGTATTCTTTATTGCAAATTAAACATATGTTTAATGAAGTAGTAAAGGAGAGGAGAGAGAATATGAAAATGAAAAAGTTACTTAGTATGATTCTTGTTGCAGCTATGTCCTTAAGTATTCTGACGGGATGCGGCGGCAATGACGGTGACGGCAGTACAACAGGCACTGGCACCAATGACGGCAGTACAACAGATGCTGGCAGCGATGACGGCAGTACATCAGATGCTGGCAGTACATCAAACGCTGGCGGTGCGTCAGGATCATGGAAGATCGGCGGTATCGGACCGACTACCGGCGGTGCATCCGTATATGGTATTGCTGTACAGAACGGTATCCAGATAGCGGTTGACGAGATCAATGCAGCAGGCGGTATCAATGGCGTGCAGATCGAGTACAAGTTTGAGGATGATGAGCATAATGAGGAGAAAGGCGTTAATGCCTACAATGCATTAAAGGATTGGGGCATGGATATCCTGATCGGTAATGTTACAAGCGCGCCTTGCGTGGCAGTTGCGGCAGAGACAGCTAATGATAATATGTTTCAGTTGACACCGTCGGCTTCTTCACCGGATTGTGCTAAAAATGATAATGTATTCCAGGTATGCTTTTCGGATCCTAACCAGGGAATAGGTTCCGCGCAGTATATTGGCGGAAATGCGCTGGCTTCCAAGATTGCGGTAATCTACAATAGTTCGGATGTATATTCCAGCGGTATTTATGAGAGATTTAAATCAGAAGCGGCAAATCAGTCGTTTGAGATCGTTGCGGAGACATCCTTTACAGATGACAGCAACAGTGACTTTACGGTACAGCTTCAGCAGGCAAAGGATGCAGGCGCTGAACTGGTATTTCTTCCTATCTATGCTAAGGAAGCGGCGTTGATTCTGACACAGGCTGATGCAATGGATTATCATCCGTTATTCTTTGGATGTGATGGTCTTGACGGCGTGCTTGCCATTGAAGGTTTTGATACAAGTCTTGCAGAAGGCGTTGTGTTATTGACACCGTTCGTTGCGGATGCAGAGGATGAGAAGACACAGGCATTTGTATCAACCTATGTGGAACGATATGGAGAGACCCCTAATCAGTTCGCGGCAGACGCTTATGATGCGGTTTATGTCATTAAGGCAGCCATCGAAAATAGCGGTGCGACATCAGAGGACAGCGTATCCGATATTTGTGATAAACTCTCAGCTGCTATGACACAGATCAAGATAGACGGTCTGACAGGTAGTGATATGACTTGGGCGGCAACCGGTGAAGTTTCCAAAGATCCCAGAGCTATGGTTATTGAAAATGGCGTTTATACCGAATTCCATTAATCAATAAGTTATCCAAAGGGGGATGCTTTCACAGCACCCCCTTTATCTCATTTATAGGGTAAGGGGGATTTATATGAGTTTTATTACGTATGTAATCAGTGGAATAAGTTTGGGAAGTGTGTATGCCATCATTGCGCTTGGATATTCCATGGTATATGGCATTGCTAAGATGCTTAATTTTGCACATGGCGATGTTATCATGGTGGGAGGATTTGTTGTCTATTCCCTGACAAGCAGCATGGGAATGCCGCCGATCGTTGCGGTAGTCTGTTCCATGATTTTCTGCACGATTTTAGGCGTTGCTATTGAGAGGATCGCTTATCGTCCGCTTAGGAATGCGGCATCTTCTTTGGCGGTATTGATCACAGCCATTGGCATAAGCTATTTTCTTCAGAATATTGCACTGATCATATACGGTTCCTCGCCAAAGATATTTTCATCGGTGATCACGATTCCGCCACTGAAGCTTGCAGATGGGGCATTAACCATATCGGGCGAAACGGTCGTGACGATCGCGGCATGTATTGTTATTATGGTTGGTCTGACATTATTTATTAACAAGACAAAAGCAGGACAGGCGATGCTGGCGGTATCCGAGGACAGGGGCGCAGCGTCGTTGATGGGTATTAATGTAAATGGCACGATTGCGCTTACCTTTGCGATAGGCTCCGCGTTGGCAGCAGTTGCAGGTGTGCTTCTTTGTTCTGCTTATCCGTCATTATCCCCTTATACCGGTGCAATGCCCGGCATTAAGGCGTTTGTAGCGGCAGTATTCGGCGGTATCGGCTCGATTCCGGGGGCGCTGATCGGCGGTATTCTGTTGGGATTGATTGAGGCGCTCAGTAAGGCATATATTTCTTTCCAACTTTCGGATGCAATTGTATTTGCGGCGTTGATCGTTGTGCTGCTGGTGAGGCCTACTGGTATTCTTGGCAGGCAGATACAGGAGAAAGTATAGTTGAGTATAGTTTAAGGGACTGAGTTAAGAAAGGGGCATATCTGGAGATATGGAAGATGCAAAGAAAAAAAAGATGACCGCATATACAAAGCAGACGATGATTACTTATGGCATGGTCATTGCAGTATATATCATATGTGAGATCTGCATGCATACGGGTAAAATGTCCAATCAGATGAAAGGACTTTTAGTGCCGCTCTGCTATTATGCCATTATGGCGGTATCGCTCAATCTTACGGTCGGCATTTTAGGCGAATTGAGTTTAGGACACGCAGGATTTTCCTGTATCGGCGTATTTGTTGGGGCGGTATTTTCTATTTGTATGAAGGATGTGATAACAGTATCATATCTTCGATTTTTCTTTGCAATCCTGCTTGGTGCGCTGGCGGCGGGAGTGATCGGATTTTTGATTGGCATTCCGGTGCTTCGACTGCGGGGAGATTATCTGGCAATCGTTACGCTGGCATTTTGCGAGATTATTAAAAATGTTGTTAATATTATCTATCTTGGAAAGGATTCCAATGGTCTGCATTTTTCTACCAAAGATATGATGTCGTTGGGCATGGAAGAAGGTGCGATAGAGATCGTCAAGGGACCTCAGGGAATCAGCGGTATGCCTTCTGACGCCAATTTTACGATAGGTGTCCTGCTGCTTCTGATTACGTTGTTTGTGGTATTGAACCTGACCCATTCCAGAGACGGCAGGGCGATCATGGCGATACGTGATAATCTGATTGCCGCGGAATCTGTCGGCATCAATATTACAAAATATAAGCTGATGGCATTTTCGATTTCGGCGGCGCTTGCCGGTGCGGCGGGCGTGCTGTATGCGCACAACATTTCGATTGTAAAGGCAGCTACCAATAACTTTGGTTATAATATGTCGATCCTGATCCTGGTATTTGTGGTGCTTGGCGGAATCGGCAATATCCGCGGTTCGATTATTGCGGCGGTTATCCTGACGCTGGTGCCGGAGATGCTTAGAGGATTGCAGCAATACAGGCTTTTGATCTATTCGGTGGTGCTGATCGGCATGATGCTGCTTAACTGGAGTCCGAAAGCAATTGAATGGAAGGCAGGCATGATTGCAAAGCTGAAGAAGGGACGGAACAAGAAACAGACGGAGAAGCAAGCAGACTGATATCATTGGCGTTTAAGACGATACGGAAAGGTTTGCAGGCGTTAACGTTTTGCTGATATAGCTGAGAGAAAGGCATGGATACAATATGGCAATGTTAGAGGTTACCAATTTAAGCATATCCTTTGGCGGATTGAGGGCGGTGGATAATTTTAATATTTCCATTGAGGAAGGCGCTTTATACGGATTGATCGGACCAAACGGAGCGGGAAAGACAACAGTATTTAACCTTCTTACCGGTGTATATAAACCTAATGAGGGACACATTATTCTGGATGGTAAAGATATTACCGGAAAGAAGACCATAGAGATCAATAAGGAGGGTATTGCAAGAACCTTCCAGAATATCCGGTTGTTTAAGGAACTGACCGTACAGGAAAATGTGATGGTCGGTCTGCATAATGAGATTACGTATCCTACGATAGCAGGCATTTTGAAACTTCCTTCTTATCGCAGAGCGGAAAAAGAGATGAGGGAGAAATCCATAGAGCTGTTAAAGGTATTTGATCTGGATCAGGAGGCGGATATTTTGGCCAGCAACCTTCCTTATGGTAAGCAGCGTAAATTGGAGATCGCAAGAGCCCTTGCCACCAATCCCAAACTTTTGCTTCTGGATGAACCGGCAGCAGGGATGAATCCTAATGAAACACAGGAATTGATGGATACAATACGATTTGTCCGGGATCAGTTTAAGATGACGATCCTTTTGATTGAACATGATATGAAACTGGTATCCGGAATTTGTTCAAAGCTGACGGTGCTTAATTTCGGTCAGGTATTGTGTCAGGGAGACACGGAAGAGGTGCTGAATAATCCGGAAGTTGTGAAAGCATATCTGGGGGAATAAAAACGAATTTTTTCGTTAAAACCGAATAAATTCGGTTTGCAAATATTGTGCCTGTGGCCCAAATTTGCAGACTATGGAAAGGCATGAGGATTAATTTATGGCAATGTTGGAAGTAAAGGATTTACAAGTATATTATGGCTTGATCCAGGCGATCAAGGGTGTTTCCTTTGAGGTAAACCAGGGAGAGGTCATTGCGCTGATCGGAGCCAATGGCGCAGGTAAAACGACGATTCTTCATACGATTACCGGATTGATCCAGCCAAAAGCAGGCTCGGTCATCTTTGAGGGAAAGGATATTACAAAGGTTCCCGGTCATAAGATCGTTTCCATGGGGATGGCGCATGTGCCGGAAGGCAGACGGGTCTTTGCCAATCTGTCAGTATATCAGAACCTGAAGATGGGTGCATATATCCAGAAGGATAAAAAAGTGATCGGTGAGACGCTGGAGATGATTTACAAGCATTTCCCGCGGCTGGAGGAAAGAAAAAACCAGCTTGCCGGAACGCTTAGCGGCGGAGAGCAGCAGATGCTTGCCATGGGCCGCGCTTTGATGAGCACTCCGAAGATGATCCTGATGGATGAGCCGTCCATGGGATTGTCTCCGTTGCTGGTAAAGGAAGTTTTTTCTATTATAGAATACTGCCATGAAAGCGGCATTACGATTCTTTTGGTAGAGCAGAATGCGAAGATGGCGCTTGGCATAGCGGACAGGGCTTATGTGCTGGAAACCGGTAATATTACAATGTCCGGTAATGCGGCGGAAATGCTGGAAAATGAAGACGTCAAAAAAGCATATTTAGGCGTATGACGAATTTAAATGCAGGGGTTGTTTTGACCCCTGCATTTTTATTGCCCTACTATTTTACGATAAAAAGTTTATCGCCCGGATGGATCACATCACAGGAAAGATTGTTCTGCTCCATGATGGAAGCCACCGTGACATAGTATTGTTGGCCGATCTTCCACAGGCTGTCGCCTTCCTTGACAAAATATACAATGACGCTTGGCAAGGCATTTAATTTTAGCGGATCGATCTCATTCATTTCAATGTCTGTAATGAGATTGCATTCAGCAGTCTCATAAACAAAAGTCTTGAAAGAGATAGCAGCGCGGATTTCCAGTTCTGTTCCATTGACCATATTAATATTTAACTGGTCAAGACAATTGTCGATGGAAAATACAGAATCCGTTGTAATCTGTGGCGCTTCGATCACATAGGAGAACGGGATATCTTTCGTAAAGGAAGCGTATGGAGCTGCGTCTTCCTGGGTAATGTATAAGATCTGTACCTGCAGCACGCCACACATTTCGATGCCGTTTTCTACGATCTTCGGATCGTCAAGTTTTAAAAATCCATTGGAGTAGCATAGCTGCATTACGGCAGGGGCGTCTTCGGCAAGGGATACCTTTTCATTAAGTGTATACTGGCTGGAATTATTCACACACAGCCGCATAGTTCTTGCTTCTTTAGTAACAGCATGATAATCATGTTGTGTGCCATAGATATCGCATAGTACCGGCAGTGTTGTCTCGGTAAACAGCCTGATGGAAAGATCCAGAACCATGTCAATGCCGATGATCCGTTCTTCGCCGTCAAAGTCAGGGCGTACTTCCGCTTCTGAGTGGCTGACGTGGTAAGAAATTCTTGGGATCATGGAGGCGGTGCTGTTATTACATTCCAGAGTACACTGGTACGGAATGCTGGTCTCATAAAAACGGATGGGAGCATCCTCGCCTTCTCCGATATAAAGCAGAAATACGGATATATTGGATTTGATCTGCAGGGTATCCTCCGCCGGTTTGATATCCACCTCGCCTAAGCTGATTCTTTTCCATAGAGTCTGCGCGATGTTGGGATAACTTTTCGGCAGCTCGATTTCCTCTTTGATCCTGCAGATATCTTTCTTTAATACGGAAAGCTCTAATAATTCACGGTTTTCCTTATGTGTTTCAATGATCTCGTCGGTTTCCAGACCGGAAGAGATCTCTTCGTCATAAAGTTCCGTCTTTACAGCGGAAAGATGAAGCAGTGCATGAAGATTTAATTTGCGGGAGTTGATGATCGTCACCTCAAAATCTTCCAGGGCAACAGAAGCATTGACGCTGTCATTATTCTGAAGACCGTCCATAAACAGCTGTTCTTCTAAAGCGATGCTGCCGGTTAAGGAGGATAGTCCCGCCGGCTGGGTATCCGTCTTATAAAGGATGCAGTAGTTCAGTTTTCCTTTGAAGACGATATGATTATCCAGGACGCGGATCTCATCCTGCAGGATGTCGCTTTTGTTTAACAAAACTTTATAAATATCAGCCTTCTGATCGGGAATGATCAAATCCTCCTCTACCACAAATTGAGAAGACGCCTTAGGATATTCTCTTTCCATATGTACGGTTTGCTTGATTAAATCCATAAAAAACCTCCCATGCTATACAATGTAATCCGTTGTGTATTCGTTACATTATATGCATGGGAGGATATGATTATGTTGAATTTCTTTAAAGAACTTACAGGCTGCGTTTTAAACCTGTGATTCCGTCACATTTGAAGTCGAATTCTCTTTCTTATAATTATCAAACTTCTCGATTACGGCATCATAAGTCCGCTTACTGATATCGGGAAGGGAATCGCCCCAAGCTTTCTCTGCCTGTTTATATCCCTTTAAGAAAGCATCACGCATTTTTTCCATTTTTTCCGGATCACCGCCGGAAAGAGCCATTGCAAAATCAAAGATTCTGCTGGAAGTCTGATCAACACCCCAGTAACCATCGTCTGCAATGTCTTTCTGAGCCTGCGCTTTTGTTGCAGCATCAACTTCAAGTGATTCATATAATCCCTTAAGACCATTGGCTTTATTGTATGTTTTGCCCTGTTTTGTCATCAACTGCTCTACAATACTCTGCAGCTGCTGAGCACGCTGGTTAGCGTCCTGTTTTAACTTTGCGATCAAAGCGGGATCAGTCTTATATGTTTTCTTTGTGGAAGCACTTGTTGCTGCTGCATCCTTGCTTGCTTCATAAACTGCTCCGACATCCTCTTTTTCAGATACTGCAGTATCCGTAGCTGTCTTTTCTGCAGCTTTTGTTTCGTTTGACTGACTGTAATTTGTGTATCCACTGTAATTTGATGATACACCATCCGTAACTCCATTTACGCTCATAGTTTTATCCTCCTTGAAAAAGATTTATTTATGACAGTTTCTTAAATGGTATTCTGCCTTATCACTTATATCGGATGTTCTTAACTAAAACTTTATAGCAAATTGAAAAAAATTTAAAAAAATTAATTTGCAGGTTCCAAAGGGTGTCCTTCCTTGTATAATCGAAGAAGTTCCGCGCCATCACGCTCCAGTATATAGTTTCTGCCATCGCAGACAATTTCCTGACCGCAGATGATCTTGGGATTGCGTTTGCGGAGTTCCAGCATGATTTCTGTGCAAAGGGCGGCTTTTTTGCTGGTGTCAGTTACCAGACCCACCGACATGGCTTCTTTATCCTGGGTTGTTAAACTTGTCATGGACCAGATATCCGTACTGTCAGAGAATGCAACCGCAATAATGTCCTCCAGCCGCCGGACATAGGGATCTATGCCGTTCATAACCATATAATGCTGTGTCAGAAAGCAGGCAATATAGTTATCTATTGCAGCATTGGGCGTTCTGCAGATCACAAGCGTAACAGACGGATCGGCAAGTTCACGGTCGATCTGCTGCAGTTCCCCCTCTGAAAAGCCGGTTGTTTCCTGATAATAAGACATCCAGCTGGAATCCCGTTTGCGTTTTAATACGATTCCGAGTACAAGCAGTAAAATTCCGGGCGCTGACACAATATACGAGAATATGGCAGTTGCGTCTACTATTATGCCGAGGACCGTAATGGGGAGCGTAAAAACCAAAAGAACAATTGCTCCGGCAATCAGACCTTTTCCGCCGCCTTTGTCAATGCGTATGGATTTTAAGATGCTTCCATTTCCTACTTTACTTTGTTTCTGATAGATTTTGTGTTCTGCAGATGCAATCATAGATCTCCTCCTTATGTTTTAGTATATTTATGCCTTTTTGCGGGAACGATAGCGGATCAATGAGATCGCGCCGACTATGACGCCGGCCAGACCGAATACAAAACCGCACAATGGGGTGCCGGGACGAAAAAGCGTCTGCAGGGTATAATTATCATATTTGCCGCACAGGTATTCTGCGTTCGCGCTTATCATATTCGATCCGTCGTCGTCGGCGTAGCTGCGTCCATATACGCTGAAGTAGGAGTCCGCTTCAAAAGGAAGTTCTTCCAGATGTCCCATCAAAAAATAACCGCTAACCGTCAGATCATGCCCTTCCTTTTGAAAAGAAGCAAATAGTCTGATTTGCTCCGCCAGATGCTCATCCCTGCCCGGAGTAAAAGAAATGATCCAATCCTTTTGGTCGCAATCGGTAAATCTTGCAATACAATAAATGCTGCCATCATCCGTATCCGTTTTTGTATGTAAAATTTCCAGATCTTCAAAATAATAGACTTTTTGGGGATCGTAACGTCCCCCGGCTTCAAGCTGGTCCCCATGAATCAAGTGTGCATTGTCCGCATGGAATGGAAGAATAAATAAAACGTACAATAACATGCATGTTCCGACCACAATACCGATTTTTCCGTCGTGAAGCTTCTCACGCCGGGTTCTGCTACGGGAAAGGTTCTTTTTATATTCTTCGTAACTGTTTTCTTCCATACCTTCCATAATTAATATCATTCCTTCTATAATTATAACATATTTGCAGTGCTGAGATCGATTCCGCTTTGCTTCATCTCGCTCACGGGCTTCGCCCTATGCTCACTCATTCGCGCACTGTTCATTGCCTTCGCGTATATTTTATCATAGTAAAACAATTATTCAATAATTATTTTAATTATAACAAAGATTATTAAAATAGTGTTGTAGAAGTTGAAAAGAAACTTTATACTATATTATATCTCCGATCATGGCAGTCGGAATATGGTGTGCGTGACAAAGAGGTAAAAAGGAGAAACTTCATGGATACGAAAGTGACGGTAAAGGGATATGCGAAGATCAATTTAGGGTTAGATGTGATAGGAAAACTGGAAAATGGTTATCACCTGCTCCGTTCCGTGATGCAGCAGATCGATCTTTATGATACGATTGAGCTGAGCCGTCTGGCTGAAGCGGTGGTCATAAAGAATGTGCTGCCGGCGGCGGTTACGGATAACGGCATGCGTATTACCCTGACTTCGGACAGTGATGCAGTTCCCCTTGATCAAAACAACCTTGCGTACAAAGCGGCGAAGCTGCTGCTGGAACATGACAGCATCAGCGAGGGTGTAAACATACATATAATAAAGAAGATTCCTGTTGCTGCGGGTCTGGCCGGCGGAAGCACCGACGCGGCGGCAGTTTTAACGGGAATGAATGAATTGTTCGGCTTGGGGCATAGTAAAGATGAATTACAGGAATTGGGTGTAAGGCTGGGCGCGGATGTGCCGTTCTGCATTATGGGCGGAACCGCCCTGGCGGAAGGCATTGGGGAAAAATTGACACCAATTCAAACGATGCCGGAGATGTATATCGTCATTGCAAAACCCTTGATCGGAGTATCCACAAAATATGTCTATGAAAACCTTCGGTTAGAACAGGTTACGCATCCTGATACAGAGCAGATCCTTGCGGCTATGCAGGGTAAAGATTTGAGAGAGATGACAGGACTTCTGGGTAATGTCTTAGAATCCGTGACCATAGAAAAATATCCATTGATCCGCGAACTAAAAGATGCGATGCTGGAAACAGGCGCTGTTGGTTCATTGATGAGCGGCAGCGGGCCGACGGTATTTGGCATATTTGATACGATGGAGAAAGCATCGGAAGCTGAGATACAGATGCGGCGGAAATATCCCCAGGTATTTATTCAGGCAGCGGGTATCATCTGTTAGGGAGGTTAAAAATGAAGGATTTTTTACAGGTCACGGCAGATGAATATCTTCCTTTGCGTGATGTCGTATTTAAGACGCTGCGTAAGGCGATCCTTCTTGGTGAATTGGAACCCGGCGAGCGTTTGAGGGAGATTCAGCTGGCTGAGCGGATGGGGGTCAGCAGGACGCCGATCAGGGAAGCGATCAGGATGTTGGAATTGGAAGGGCTTGTTGTGATGAAGCCGCGCTGCGGCGCTGAAGTTTCCCAGATCACAGCCAAAGGATTAAAGGATGTTCTGGAGGTCAGGACGGCATTGGAGGAGCTTGCGATCAAGCTTGCATGCGACAGGATCGACGGGGAACAGTTAGAACGTCTGAAAACGGCAATGGAGGAATTTGAGAAAGCGATTCATTCCAAGAAGGAGATCAAGATTGCGGAGGCTGATGTAAAATTTCATGATATTATCGTGGAGGCAAGCGGCAATGGGCGCCTGATGCAGATGACCTCTAATCTTTCGGAGCAGTTTTACCGTTACCGTTATGAATATGTAAAGGACGCAGGCAGGCATAAAGAATTGATAGAAGAACACCGGCGCATGGTTGAGAGCGTTGAGTGTAAAGATAAGGAAAAAGCGGCTGAGATCGTGAGGCTGCATATAGCCAATCAGGAGACGGCGATAGCGCGCAAGTTACACCTTGAATAAAGAACGGATTTTTGCCCATACTCTATCTGAAAGGCGGGACGGATAGTTCCCGGATCATATGATAGAATAGGATGGGTGAGGAAAATGTTGAATGATGAAAAAATGCCGGTATGGGATAAGGAAAGTAAAAAATACTGGCAGGTAACGCTGGGAAAAATGCTGCTGTCTGCAATGGTTATTTTCGGATGGTTATTCCCGGATTTTATCTGGAATGGAGATACGGTTTCCGTGACAGACAAGGATGGAAATGACGTGACAGCCGAGATGTCCGGGCAGGAGATCTACGAGGGCATCTATGAAGCGGAGGATATAACGTTTACAATAAGCTGGCTGAATTAAACATAGACAATATTGTGGAAAGCGAGGAGCAACGGCATGACAAAAGATATTTTGATCGCATTAAAGGGAATTCAGTTTGAAGGCGGGGGAAACGCTTCGGAGGAAATGGAGGTATTTACCCCCGGAGAATATTTCTTTACAAACGATACCCATTATCTTTTATATGAGGAGACGGATGAGAATGGAAATGAGACCTCCAGCCGCATTAAGATCAAAAAAGATGTAGTTGAACTTACCAAAAAGGGTGACGTTAACGTACATATGATATTTGAAGCCGGTAAAAAGAATCTGACCAATTATCAGACTGCTTACGGGACGCTTGCTATGGGACTATATACTGACGAGATCAGTTTTGAAGAAGAGAAGGACTGCCTGCGCTTAAAGATCAAGTATCAGCTTGAGATCAATTATATGCCTATGGCGGAATGTGAGATCACGCTGGAAGCGGCTTCTAAAGAAAAAGGATCGGCGCTGTTCCGATCCTGATCCTGCAATGTATTAAGTTGTTTTTTCTTTATTCCTTTTATTTCATAGGTTTTGCTCCGGCTTTTTCCTGCGCCTTTTCCATAGCGCGTTTGAAGAAGCCTTTTTTCTTTTCTTCTTTCTTGATCACAGTGCCGTGTACGCCCTTGACGCCGACAATATAAATGCCGCTGACTTCTGCTTTGACTTCCTTCTTTACCGGGATAAGTTCAAAAATCTCTTCGTCGCAGAACATGGTCATGATCTGCGGACCGATCTTTACTTTTACCAGCGGAACTTTAAGGTTTTTGGACATTTTCGGGATTTGTTCGGTGATCGCGGCGGGAAGCGTCGCATCTTTCAGCTTCATCCGTTTTTTATCAATGACCAGCAGAGAAACGGTCTGTTTATTGGCTTCCAGCAAAGATTTTTGCTCGTCTTGTTTTTTTTGCAGTTTTCTTCCTACAAAATAAAGAATGGTTAGCAAAACTGCCAATATGCCTACAATGATCAATATGATATAAAGTGGTCTCAATCCAGTCACCTCCTGCCTGCTTATCCCATTGTAGCATTGTTTCTTTAAAAGTGCAATTAAAAAGTCTTTATATTATACTTTACAATTTGCATTTTGCGTGATACAATGGGCTACAGTAAAATATTAATTACATAACAAGGAGGAAAATGCAATTATGATGGGTGGAGGATATGTGTTAGCGTATAGTAGTAGCGATTATGATGCTGCTATGGGAGTTGTCGCTGGCTTTGGTGCAGTGACGTGGCTCATTTGTATGGCTATTGCAGTAGCACAAATAGTAGGACTGTGGAAGGTGTTTACAAAGGCGGGAGAGCCGGGATGGGCAGCTATTATACCGTACTACAACTATTATATACTGTCTAAGATCGCAATGGATAAAGCAATTATAGGTTTACTTTTATGCGTGTTTGTTTTCCCCATTGGTTGGATCATCATATCTGTAGAGCTGGCTAAGGCATTTGGTAAGGGAATGGGTTTTGCAGCTGGATTGATTTTCTTGGCTCCGATCTTTTTGCTCATGCTGGGCTTTGGCGATGCTCAATATCAAGGACCGCAATACAAAAATTAAACTAAACGTTATAAAAAAAGTGCAGCCGTTGGATTTTACCCATGATCCAGCGGCTGTATTTTTATATTGTAAAAAGACTTTTTTTCATATTGAAAATATGGTATTATATTTATGTATGTCTGTGATGACAATTTTAGGTGGCTTACTTATGACAGGAGGAGACGGCTGTGAAAAAAACAGTATTTAGAGTGATAGCGACTACTCTCTTTGTGGTACTGTGTTCACAGGCAATTGTGTCTTATGCGGATCCCTCGATCGACGAGGTCAAAGATGAAAGGGACGAAACGCAGCAGGAACTGGATGAGGTGACGGCAACACTGGAGGAACTGGCGGCGGAGCAAAATGAAGTGATCGATGAGATCGAACAGGTCAATGAAGCGCTTGTTACGGTTATGACAGAGGTAGAGGTGATACGGCAGGCGGTAGAGGATAAAAAGGCGGAGATCGTTCTGGCGGAGGCAAGATATGAGGAAGCGGTAGCGACAGCCAATGAGCAGTACGAGGCCATGAAGATCAGGATCCAATATATGTATGAAGCGGGAGAGCTTGATTATGTTACGATGCTGATGCAGTCGGGAAGTTTTTCCGAGGCGCTTACCAAAGCGGATTATGTGCAGGATCTGTATGAATATGACAGAAATATGCTGGCGGAATATCAGAGGATGATAGAGCAGGTAGGGGAGCTTAAAGCTGCTCTGGAGGCGGAGCAGGAAGAACTGCTTGCGCTTCAGGCGGATTATGAGGAAGAACAGGCTTATATGGAGAGCGTTATTTTGGAATTGCAGGCGCTTTCCGACGACTATGCGGCGCAGATTGCCGACGCGGAGGCGTTGGCGGCATCGTATGCGCGCAGGATCGAGGAGCAGAATGCTGAGATCGCAAGGTTGGAGGAAGAAGCCAGACGCGCGGCGGAAGAAGCGGCCAGACGTGCGGCACAGGATTCGGTAGCGGGGTCTGCAGACAGCGGACGGGTTACGACGACCAATTCAGTTACCTATGATGTATCTTCGATTTATGCGGCAAACGGCGGCGATCTTGGGAAATCCATCGCGGTGTTTGCCTGTCAGTTTATCGGCAATCCCTATGTGCCGGGTGGGACAAGCCTGACCGACGGGGCGGACTGCTCCGGTTTTGTGTACAGTGTCTATAAGGAATTTGGCTATACGGTGCCGAGGACTTCCTATTCCCTTCGGAGCGCCGGAACAGAGGTTGCCTATGAAAATGCGCAGCCGGGAGACATCATCTGCTATCCGGGACATGTGGCGATCTATATCGGCAACGGTCTGATTGTCCATGCAAGTTCCGTGCGGACTGGGATCAAAATATCGAATGCCCAGTACCGGGGGATTTTATCGGTAAGAAGACTAATATAATAGATAGATAAATTTAATTTGGAGAATGTCGGAACATGTTTGAAAAAAAGATATATACGGTGACGGGAATAGACGGAGATTATGCGCATCTCATGGAATGTGAAAGAGAGGATGCAGAGGACAAGCTGGTAGCAAGGGCATTGCTGCCGGAAGAGATCTATGAGGGATGCAGGCTGAGCTATGAAATGATGGTATATCGTATAGAAGACTAAGACGGTAAGACATTACGTAAAAACAGTGCAGTGAAAAAGCAGTGCGGAAATGAGGTCAGGTATGAAAGTAGTTGTTGCGATCGATTCATTTAAGGGATGTATGTCTTCCCTGGAAGCAGGCAATTGCATTAAAGAGGCGATTGAAGATACGGGATTTGCTTCCGAAATAAAGGTGTTTCCGCTGGCGGACGGCGGAGAAGGCACGGTTGAAGCTTTGATGACCTGTATGCATGGAAAGGAAGTGGAAGTCGAAGTGACTGGTCCGTTAGGCGAAAAGGTCCGGTCCTATTACGGCGTTCTGGAGGAGGAAAAACTTGCCGTGATGGAGATGGCTAATGTGGCGGGGATCACCATGGTATCAGAGCGTTCCAAGAACCCGATGAATACGACCACGTATGGAGTCGGAGAGATGATACTTCATGCGGCGGAACGTGGCTGCCGGGAGTTTATTATCGGGANNGGCGGCAGCGCGACCAATGATGGGGGACTGGGTATGCTGACGGCGCTTGGCGTAGATTTTTATAACAGTGAAGGCAGGAAAGCAGGCATTTATGGCAGGGATATGATGCGTGTGGCGAAGGTGGACACTTCCCATATGGCTGAGATCTTAAAGGAATGTCATTTTACGATCATGTGTGACGTGACCAATCCTTTGTGCGGTGAGATGGGAAGCTCGGCAATCTATGGTCCGCAGAAGGGCGCGAATGAAAAGACCATCGCATTGATGGATGAGGGACTGTGTCAGTATGCGGAAGTGATACGCAGGGATACCGGTAAGGACTTTGCAGAGGCGGAAGGCGCAGGGGCGGCAGGCGGCCTTGGATTTGCTTTTTTAACCTTTC
>DLOP01000007.1 GCA_002478505.1 Lachnospiraceae bacterium UBA7481 | reverse complement strand
ATATTTTGCGCAATTTTTGTTTATTGTTTTATGTAACATCTTTATTAGTATAAATTCTTCTATCTTTCGTCAGGCTTTTCAAGACTGCTGAAAAACGCAATTTGCGGCGCTTTTTTCCCCAAAAACGAATTAATTGATTTATAAAAATTTTCAAATCTATTCACCTGAAATACTGCTCAATCAGCTCCTCCGAAAAGTAATGATAACGTATCCTGTCATCATTGATCCTGTCGTACCAGTCTCCCCGCCGTTCATCGCTTTGTCCCACTTCCTGGATATCACATCCGTCCTCGGTAAAGGAAACGATTTTTCCATAATGATAAGTCGTCTTCCGATCTTCATAGATACTTCCCATTTCGAAAATTCCCTGATTTGACATGATACCTATTTCATCATCGCCATATCCGCCATAATGATATCGATAACTATATACATCTCCATCTGCATAATGCAGGATCTGCGTTGTATCATGCGAACAACTTAATACTACCTCGTATATCCCATCCTGATCCATATCCACGATGCTGAAATACAAAATGCTCTTACCGTTCTGTTTCTGATAATCGTCCAGATAAAACCTTTGCTGGTCATCCGTTACGCTGATCAATTCCTTTTCACCTGTTAATACGCCATAATATGCCTGCCTTATCTCCGGCTCCATCGGATATGACAGCGAATCATTCATCGGCAATACTTCTACATGCTTTACCATATACAGTTCTTCTTCCGACAAACCTCCCAGAAGGCAGGCATCCAGTCCCACATAAGGAATATCTTCTGCCCGTCCGGTTTCTTCTATGTTCTGCTGAAATTCTTCATATTCTTCCTGAGATACGCTTACGCCTCCTATTTCATAAACAATATTATCAACATTACCGGACCAAAATTCTGCAACCGTTTCTTCCGCATAGCCGTCTTTGTCTAATTCCGTAAGCTGGCTGTAATAACCATGAGCTGCGCTGTCACTGCCCCCATAGATCCCATTCGTATAAACAGGATTCATATGTCTAAATACGGACTGGAAACCATACACCGCATTATCTTCATAGTGAAATACTTCTGCATACCCCACTCCACCATAGTATAGGATAAGCTCATTTCCACCATCATTGTTCAGGTCAGCCAGCACAAATTCATCATAATCCGTCCATCTTTCCCGGTCATCCCCGCTGGGACTTCCGTAGAGCCAAAAATACTCATCCCAGTAAAATTCCTGATTGCCTTCACCATAGCTGATAAACGGCATCTTGCTATTCAGCACCATCCAATATGCCAGCATATCCTCAGGGATATCCAACGCCTTGATCTCTTCCCATTCCACACTTAACAGCTCGTCATCCGGCATTTCCGCGTTTTTGCTGTTGGTGTAAAATTCTTTTTCCGCGTCCGAATCAAAATGACGTTCAATATATTCAATATAAATCTGTCCATCTTCATAAATCGTAATATAACACCGCTCAGAATAATCGGGGCTGTATGCCATCCACATACATACTTTATCAAATGGATATTCCTTTATTTCGCCAAATTCTATCAAATTTTTAAATAACGGATCATATTTTTCGCCTAAAAGCTCCTGTATCTGCTCCAACTCATTCTCCGTAAAAATCTCACTTACATCAGTACAGTTCGTATATTCCACTTCCCCTTGGATATAGGTTCCCGCTGCACCTCCTCCGCCGCCAAACCACGACCGTACATACGCATCATGGGTGACTTCAATAGAATCTTCAAGGAAATGAAAATAAATGCCATGGTCGCCATCCTTATTTTGCAAATTGGTTTCCAAATCCTCATCATACAACACAGCCATATCTTCCTCTATAAATGTTGCTGTTCCTTCTGCCACTCCGCTCTTTGATGAATACATTGCATCAAGCGTCACATCAAACGACTCCCCCTCTTTCCAATCGCTGATAACAATTCTTGCCCACTGGTAAGATGCCACGTCTGTTCGATACCACTCGCCTTCATATCCTACTGCCACATCATCTGGATCATCCGTTTCCATATTCCCGTCCAACATATTTTCATCCGACGTAATTTCACCGGCAGCATTAACACTTACTTCCTCCTGACCGGCGCTCTTCGAACAAGCGGTAAACAGAAGCGCCAAGCTGACACCTAAAATAAATACTGTATTTTTCATATATTTAGTCTCTCTCGTATTTTCGTCCTTGTACATCCCATCTTAAAACTCCGCAAACTCCGGCATCCATGTTCCCAGATTATGATCCAGATAAAGACTGTACGCCGGTTCGTCGCTTTCGTCCGTATAAATGTAATAATATTCCAGCGAACCATGTGTAATATATGCTCTTTCGTACTCCACTCTTCCGAGTTCGTCAAAATAGCTGTACCAATATTGGAACGTGGATCCAAACTGAAGATGATAGTGGTGATACTCTCTCTGTCTCAATGTCCCGTTATCATCATACTCATAGTACATATTTAGTATACGAACCACTTCTCCATCTATAGACGCATATGCTTCATAGTGTGCCACTCTCCCCGCGTCATCATATTCTATATTTTCTTCTTCAATGTCAGAAACTGTAGTTCCCATGTAGGATTCATATTTCGTATAATCCACATTTAATCTATCCTCCCATGGATCCCATGGACTAGGTATATTGGCGCCCAAAAAAGAAAAACCATATATTCCGGAAGTCGTCCATTCATCGGGATCCCTTTGATAATAACGGAGTCCGCAGCCCAAACCGGTCGCCTCATCATAGTATAAAACCAGCCGCATACTGCCATCCGGCAAAGCATACTCATAAAACGGGTCGCTTTCCCCAAAACCATATTGAGATAAAAAATCCTGCTCTTCCACATACCAGGCGGTTCGTTCTTTAAATGGATTCTGCTCAATATATACATAAACTCCCTCATGAACCCTTTCCCCTGAATCGGCAGTATCGGCAGAATCATTCTTCTCTATTTCATTCCACGCAAGTCCATTTATATATATCTCAGATACTTTCCCGCTGTCTATCGTTTTCAGTCCACCGTCAATATACTTCCAAACCCGACCGTAATTGTCGCTGGGGCTGCGAAGATATAATTCCTGCTTACCATCATTATCATAATCAAAATATGCATACAAAATGGTACCCGCATTTGCCGCCATATATGCTTCATATACGGTCTTCTCCTCCTCCGGCAGAATAGCTGTTTCAACTTCTACAGGGGTGTTCATCTCTGTTTCATCTTCTACAGGAGCATTTATCTCTGTTTCATCTTCTACAGGGACGTCCGTCTCCGCTTCCTGTATAATGTCTGATCCTTCCATCGGATCTGCAATATCCGTACTTCCGGGCTGAATATTATCCGCTTCCTCCCGTCCGCAGGCGCAAAACATTGACAATACCATTACGGTAAAAAATAATTCCAGATATTTTTTCATAATGCTCCTTCCTGTCAGAGCAGTTTTACTGCGCTGACATACTCCTTGTCCTTTGCTCTTTCATTTGATAGTATATACTATCCCGACTTTTGTTGTCCACACTTATATGCTGCTAAATTTACATTCAATGGCACGAATTAGAAACATTATGTGGCGATAACATTTTCTACCTCAAAAATATATTCGCCGCATCCACCGCTACCGCTGCCACAATGATCATATCCAGCAGAACTGCCGCCCCGACAGGCATTTTCCCTATCCATTTTTCAATCCACGGGTACACAATCCCAATTACAAGCATACTGAAAATACCAAAAAATATACTGCTGGGCAAAGAGATCCTCCCCTGAAAGAAATGCAGCGGCCAATGAGAATAATCCCAAAGCTGCTGCCCCGCGATCCATTCGATCACATAAGAAGCGCCCAGTTCCACTGCCGTTGATATAACAACGCCGTACAAGAATATCACAGGCAGGCTCCGCCGTTTTCCAAGAAACGCCATGATAACAAACGCGCCGAATCCATAGATCGGACAGAGCGGCAGATGCAGTATGCCGCGGTCCATATACTGCTTCCAGACGATAAAACCCATAGCGATCTCATACAGCCAGCCGATAAAACTGCCTACGACAAAACAGAATATGTATTGTGTTATTTTGGCAAACCCCTTATGCTGTTCCGCTTCCATATCCATCATCCCATCACTGTTTCCCTCATAGATGAAATCTTCGTATTTTTCCTTTTGGAATTTGGGTGTCCTTAAAAGACTGTTTCATAGCATATATCCTAAAGGCTATTATGCAGCCAAAATGTTCCTGCTGATTATATCACTTAATTCTGCAATTCTTGCAAAAAATAATCATATACCGTTTGTTCTGAAATTTGTGAACCCTGATTCTGTAATTTATTTGTAACGGTCCCCCGATAATAAGTAAACATTTTTTCTCCCATTTTATTATTTACCAAACATGTCAAGCAGCCACCATTACTAAATTCAGTTTCCTCAAAATACATCTTAGTTAAAATTTCCGCTATTTCATCTGCATTATCTTCTGTGTAGACAAATATATAATCCGGCTGATATGGAAGTACGTTCCCTTTTTCCTGCCTGTATTGCTGCAAGTCATACTTATCGCCTATTCTTTCTTCCATACAAAGTTGTCCATAAGTATCATCAATATAATCTTTATTATAATAGTCCAAATGATAAAAGGCCCCGTCTACGTCTACGTTTTTTGCCGATCCTGATATACGATCATATACATAAAATTGTCTTCCCTGACTATCCTCAAATGTAAATGTCCACATATGCATATATTTTGCTCCCCCGGTTTCGACTCTTATTGTCTTAAAATCTATTGACAATAATTCAAACTCCTGAGAATACAATTCATTTAATCTTTCCAATACTACTCTTTTAACATAAACATTTTGTTCATTAAAAAAATAATATTTCTGCAGAAAAACATAAATTCCCCCACTCATTCCGCACAAAACCACAAGTCCTAAAATAATTAGAGCAATCTTGTAACGATATAATAAATGTTTTTTCATCGTGATCCTTCCTCTACAGGTACTTTCCTGTTCTCTTGCTGCTTAAATTTTCACTCATCGTTAATTACATATTTCCAGTAAGAAAATTGCTCATTGACCACAATATCGTCCTTCGTATAATCATCCAATATACCATAAAATAAATTTAATTCACATATCCCATAAAACTCATCAATCAAATCATTAATTTCTGTCACAGGATATGTCTTCTCCGAGATTACATTTCCTTCCTCATCATATTTTATTTCCCTGACATAATTCTCTTCTTCCGTACCAAGATACAACTCATAGACGGTTATCCATTTTCCATCCACAAACTTTGCGCCACGCATGATGATACTGTCATATTGGATGTTTCGCTGATGAATAGAGGAAATGTCATAAAAAATCCCTGTATCCTTATCATAAAGAACAGTCATGTACGTCGAGTCATCATCATATACAGCTTTCCCATCCGATACGATTGCTCCTCCGTATGTACAGGTCTCCTCCTCTGGATTCCACACAAATACATAAGGATATGCATACTTTGGCTCATAAGCATCACTAGCCTCACCATCATCTATCAGTATAAAATCATCCACTCCATCACCATTAATATCCTCCATATAATGAATTTCCTCATATTCAACAATAAATTCGTATAGTTTCCTTATATAGAGAATCTCGTCACCCTGCTGAATAGTAAACTGATAGTCCGCCTTATGACCTAACCAGCATTCTGTCTCAGCCGTTTCATACATAGGACTGATTCTGGAAAATGTAGCCGTATATTCATTTTCTCCTGAGATAAATGTCTCACTCCACACTTCTACCGGAAAAGCTGTTATATTAGTCAATTCCTCTCTATTAAAACATAAATTTCTGTCCCTGATCTTTCTGAATGGTGTTGTAACAATGTCCTCCTCCGAAGCATAAAAATCCATCTGGATAGTGGCATCTTTACTCTCTCCTTCATCATCCTCATAACAAATCAGTATCTCAGAATTGCTGTCCATCTGGATGTCAGTAATAGTTCCATATACATTGGGTATCAGAATCCAGTTAGCAGATATCATATGATCTTCGCCTATCGTATGGGCATCATAATAAGTACCATCTTTCGGATTCCAGTTCTGGATCTTGATCCATTCCGGAACCCCTTCTATTGCAATGTCTCTTGAAACATGCGTTGTAACATAGGCATACAGTCCGTTAGACAGTTCGAAGACTTCCATTTCTTCCGCCATATCCTGACTGTCGTTTCCACTGACCGTAACACCGGTTTGATTCTCAATTGCTGTATCAGCGGATACATTTTCAGATACCATGGTTTGGCTTGCACTATCTCCCTGACTGATTTCCGGTTCTCCACCCTGATTCCCGCAGCCTGCTGCCAGCAGCGCCATAAATAAACAAATGCCTCCCATTAAGTTTCTTTTTTGCAACATATATCTTTTCCCCTCTCCGGTATCCATCATTAAAACAATTGATCAGTAACGTGAATATACGTTTTCCACAAATGATACTACAGAATACGCATCTGAACTGAGCGGATTTTTACTGACAAACAGATCACGCAGATTCGTAAGTCCGCTTAATGCGCTGAGATTATTGATCTGATTCTCAGCTATGTCCAGTACCTGTAGATTCTCTAGTCCACTTAGCGCACTAAGATCGCTTAGACCAGTCTTGCGAAGTCCAAGTACACGCAGATTGTTTAAGTTGCTCAAGGCGTCGATACTCGTTATATCATTAAGTCCCAATTCCAGATTCTCCAGATTCGTAAGTCCGCTTAATGCACTGATATCACTGATCGATGTACTCATAAGATCCAATTCCCGCAGATTCGTAAGTCCGCTTAATGCGCTAAGATCACCCAGATCGTTAAAACACAAGTCCAGCTTCTCCAGATTCGTAAGTCCGCTTAATACACTGATATCACTGATCGAATTACTCATAAGATCTAAATCCCGCAGATTCGTAAGTCCGCCTAATGCGCTGATATCCTCTAAATCATTAAACCTTAAGTGAAGCTTCTCCAGATTCGTAAGTCCGCTTAATGCACTGATATCACTAATCGAATTATTCCCAAGTTCTAATTCCCGCAGATTTATAAGTCCGCTCAATACACTGAAATCGCTGATCCGATTCGAAAATAAGTCTAGTTTCTGCAAATTTGTAAGTTCTTTTAATGCGCTGATATTTTCTATATAAATGTCAGGAGGCAGATGTTCTCCTATAACATAGCTTAAGTCAAGTTCTGTATATTCCCATACATCACTTAGCATGATATCCCTATCTACAATACCTGTTATCTCCTGCATATCTGACTCCAGTCCCTCATCCTCCCACTCCATAACATGGTCTTGCAATCCTGCGTCTTCCCATGATATAAACGTAACCTCTTCCATATGTCCAGATAAAGAATTCTCCGATACAGTATCCTCTGTTATGACATCGTCTGATACAATATCTTCCGATATAACATCCTCTGTCGCTGTATCTTCTAATATGACATCTTCTGACACAGTATCATCTGATACTACATCTGCCACCATCTCATTCCCGGATACGCCATCCCTCGAACATCCCATCAGCAAAAGCAGAATACAGACATCCGCCGTCAATCTTTTTATCAAATGTAGATTTTTCATTCTATATTTCTCTCCTAACTATTATATAGTAAATCATTATATCATAAAATTATATTATTTCCATTCATATATCCCATAAAAATCATTAATTGCTTTGAGGACAGCCCTGAATTTTTTGCTAACTACTATCTTATGAATCAAAAAAATCATCGGATTTATAGTGACAAATTTCGTCTGTCTGTGTTAGACTTGACTCAGATAGATCTTGCAACCGAAGAAGACCGCGCCTATCAGATTGACCGCTGGGCCGCTCTTTTTAAAGCCACCACTTGGGAGGAACTTAAAATGCTTGCAAAGAATAACCAGTACATAAAAGATGCCGTTACGACTATCCGCCAGCTGACACAGGAAGAAAAGATCCGTCAACAGTGTGAAGCGCGCGAGGATTATTACCGCCGTACAGCAGGTCGGGAGAAACTTCTCAAAAAAACCGCTTCGGAACGGGATGAACTGAAAGAACAGCTCTCCCAAAAAAATGCAGAAATTGCTAAGAAAGATGATGATATTGCAAAGAAAGATGCCGATATTGCAAAGAAAGATGCCGATATTGCAAAGAAGGATGATGAAATCGCTAAGAATAAAACTGAAATTGCTAAGAAAGACGCGGAAATCGAGCGTCTCCGCAGTCTGCTCGCCGATCGCGATAGCTCTGGCGAGAATATAAACTAGAACCACAAACCTTTTTCCTGACCTACTTACACTCCGGCAGTCTCAACGCAGCGTACTCTCCGTTATGGAATAACAGTCCATATCCCATCTGCGGATATTCACGCTGGGAGCGGACCGGAAAGATATTCAGGGTTCCCTGGGAACTAAGCACCAGTCCGTGGGATGCTGTTTTAATCCATTTTGACAGGGAATCATAACTCTTTAGTTTAGCAGAGTGTACGGTAATGATGATACCGATTCCACATTCGGCAGCGTCTGTTATGACGTTATAAAGCCTGTCTTCAAATGCACTGCCGTCTGTAAGGAATTTATCGATATCATCAATGACGATATAGACAGGATCCTCCGTCTGATAATACTGCTGTGAACTTATCGAATTGCCGTTGTCCAACTCCTGCCTGTATCTTTGCTTTCTTTCATTACATAACTGCTCTGTATGGTCAATAAAATCCTCCCACTCATCTTCATCCTGAATATAGCTTATTCCCTCCTTATCCTGATAAGGATACAAGCTCATGGTGGAAGAATCAAACAGATACGCCGTTCCATTTCCGGCGATCTGATTTAACAGTGATTTCAGCGTATTGGTCTTACCTTTTCCAGTCTCACCGATGATTACAAACGGCGACTGCTGACGGGTAAATCCCGCCCTGGTAACGGATTCGATCTCAAGACCCAGCGCCAGATCAAAAGCTTCCCTTCCGTCCTCAAATTCTGAAAGCATCTGGAAGGCAAACTGTTCCGGAAGCACCGGTATTCTGGGCGCACGTCTGTCAGGGTATTTCGCTGCTATCTTCCGGATCAACTCTTTAAGTCTGCTGTTATACTCTACATCGCTTGAAAATTTCACCATGGTATAGATCTGCATAATATTTACATTGACCGTCTTGATCAGCGCCCTTCCCCTGATCTCAGGAAGATCATAATCACTCTTCCCAACCAATGTATGGGCTTCTGAACGGTCAAAAAGATATCCGGCGATCTTGATCTTAAAATTATTCAGGATGGAATACTTAACGCCATTTACTCTTGTAGCAGTTATGATCAAAAAGATTCCCAGTCCCGCGCCGTCTCTTGACAGCTTGGTAAAGAAGTCCTCCGCATCCGTTCCCAATTCGCGCACCACGTCAAAATTATCAACGACGATCACAATGGCTTTCAGATGTTCCTCGCTGGTCTGATTATATACGGTAAAATTCTGCACCATTTTTTCTGCAAAAAGTTTCTTTCTGCGGGATACCTCATCCTGTATGATATTGATAAATTTCCCAAATTTCTCTGTATCGTCATACAGAATATAATCCGCCGTGTGGGGCAGGGCATTTAAAGGAATCAACGCGCTGTTACCAAGATCAAGGATATAAAAATTAAGATCCTCTACCTGATTCTGCAACGCAAGGCTGATGACTGCCGTCATTAAGAAGATGGTCTTTCCGTATCCTGATGATGACATAAATACAATATTACCCTCTTTTGCCAGATCAGCACAGTACTCCCTCTGCTGCTGTTCTTCAGGAATGTCAATGACACCAAGGGGAATATTCAGATTAACAAAGGCTGTCCTGTCATATGCGGCTGTCTGCTTCCATGCTTCGTCCTCCGTAACTGCGCTTAGAGGACTTTCCAGAATATACGGAAGGGAAGGAAGCCAAGGTTTTCTCACGCCTTCCACGCCCTCTTTTTCAAAGAGTTCCCTAAGATAATCAATCGTGACGTCAAGCTGTGTGGCTTTCATGCTGCCTTCCTCTTCACCGCCGCTTAGATCCTCATTAAGAAGCATTCCCTGTCCCAGATCATTAACCAGATATACCCTGTTATCCTTCGCCTTCTTTGTGCCGCCTTCTTCATATTCCGCACCGCTCCACGCCGACTGGAACAACTCATATATCTCGTTATTGCCCACCTGAAGGTAAGCACGCCCCGCCTGTGTGATAAATGCAGCGTCCGGCGTCTTGATGATCTCCCGGCTGTCGCCCTCGTTCTGCACCTTTAGCGCCAGTTTAAATTTGGAGTTGGTCCAGATCTGGTCATTTACCACGCCTGTCGGCTTCTGTGTGGCAAGGATCAGATGAATACCCAGACTTCGTCCGATTCGCGCCGTGGAAACAAGCTCGTCCATAAAATCAGGCTGTTCCTTTTTCAGCTCCGCAAACTCGTCACTGATCAGAAAAAGATGGGGAATGGGTTCTTCCACTTCTCCATTTTTATACAGTTTATTATATGCATTGATATGATTCACATTGTGCTGTCCAAAGATCCTCTGACGTCTTGCAAGCTCGCTCTTGATGGACGCCATCGCTCTCTGGCTTTCGCTTCCGTCAAGGTTGGTGATGGTTCCCAACAGATGGGGAAGATCCTTGAAAAGTCCTGCCATTCCGCCGCCCTTATAGTCGATCAGAAGAAATCCCACTTCATACGGGTGGAAATTGACCGCCAGAGACAAGATATAGGACTGTACGATTTCCGATTTACCGGAACCGGTGGTTCCTGCCACAAGACCGTGGGGTCCATGGGCTTTTTCATGGAGATTCAGATAGACGATATCATTCTCAGCCCTTACGCCTAAGGGAACCGCAAGGGACTTATGGGACTGGTTCTGGATCCATCTTTGCTCCGAACGCAGTTCGGAAGGTTTTTTAACCCCATACATCTCAAAGAAAGTGATACTTTCAGGTATTTTGGAGGTAACCCCTGTCTCATGGATCAAAACGCTCAGATTCCTTGCCATCCATTCGGGATTGCAGTCACCTACATGGTTCAGCGTAAACCGCTTATTCACTACCTTGTTTTCATTCAGGAGCAAAGACGCTTCCTTGGAATCGTGTATCTCCACGATGGTTCCGATGATCTCCGGAAGATTTCCCCGCAGATAACTGGTATAGATCACAGAGAATCCAAGCTCTTTGCCTGATTTATTCAGATACTCCATGATGGAGTGATCCATAATCAGTTTCGGTTCATCAATAATGAACACAAAGTGAGGCAGAAACATGGACTGCTTATTGCTTTCCTCAATCTTCAGCTTTCTGTCCTTTAGGATCTGGAAGAGACTTCCCAGCACCTGATCACGCATCTGCTCGGAATTGATGTCCCCGGACATGTTCAGGCTCTTAATGGTAAGATGGGGATACCATCTCATCCACCGGAAGGCTTCATTATACTTTTTATTATGAATGATAACGATCTGCAGGTCATGATAACTCTGCTGAAATGTCAGCTGCGCCACGATCAGGTTTAACTGCTCCAGTATGATTGCCTTCTCTCCCACAAGACCAAGATGCGCATTCCGCAGATTGACGGCAACCGATTTTTCTTCAATATAGGAAAATTGCTCTCCAAGCATCTTCGCCTTTTGATCAAGCTCATCCTCTTCCATTTTCAGTTCATCATAATGATAGTTGATGGAATAGCTTGCCTTCTCCCTGCATTTACCAAGGGATATTTCAAGGAAATCGTCATCCTCCGCACTCCGCTCATAGATACGGCTGCTGTAATTGCATATCATCTTCTCGATCTCCGCCATATCAGGATAATTATAACGGTCGGCATCGATTTCCTCCTGATGCAGCTTATGTAATTCTTTTCGCTTCCTTAAAAGATAGTCTTTGTATAAATCTTCCCTGGCTTCATTCTTCCGTTTACATTCCTTCTTGTTGTTAAAGTAGCCCGTAATGGAAAAGATCAGCGTCATGAGCGTTGACGCAATAGACATCAGGACAAAAATACCTCTTTTCATTACTATGGCAATCGCTATGGTGATGCCAAGCATAATGACCGGAGGTACGATCGTCTGAACCAGGCTTCCTTTCGGCATGGATGCCTCTGCCGGCGGGTTGGAGATCTCAACCTTATCATCCGGCGCATGCATGATCAGCCGGGGAGATCTTGTATAACTCGGAAAATCTTCAAAAGGCTTTCCGCCGGGATCACATTCCGCAAGGGATACCTTTACGGCATCCATATCCGCAAAGATTTCGATATATCCATGATAATAAACAATCAATGCTGTTCCGATCAGAAGCTGGTCCCCTGCGGTCAGCATAACTTCCTGCCCATCAAGATAATCAGATAATTCCTTACGGTTAAGATACAGCCTCCTATCTGAGGCGGTCCCGTATATCGTCAGTTTTCCCTGCTCTACGGATAATGTAATCTCCAGACCCTCTATGCATATATCCGCATCTCTGTCTGAAATGGCAAATACGCCCTGATGTTCATACCGATGTGGCGAATCCGGTATATATAATACTTTCTGCCCATCTCCTCTTTCTATCCACTGATACGCTTCCATGCCGCCAACCTGATAGTTCCATCCCTGATATGTAACGGTATCCTGAACAGGTATCTGGTCATAACTATTCTCTGTTGTTATCAAAATGTAATCCACCGCTAACCTCCTAGTCAGAGCAGCTTTACTGCTCTGTAGTTTTACTGCGCTTTATTCTTCTGTAAATGATGAAAATTCTTCCCTCAATGGGTCCAGTTTATTGTCGATTTCCTGTAACAGCTGGTTCTTCTCCTGCCCGGATAAAGAGGGATCGGTCTCGATCACTGCTTTTTTCTTAAGATATGCATAATAAAGAAGCTGATTGCTCGATTCCAGCATGGCGATATCAATGGCTTTGTCCGTATCCAGACGATTGATATAGATCCAATACTCCATAATCCTTTCATTTCCATTCAGGGTAATCGTGTTCAGGATGTTTCTCATGCTTTCTTCGCTAAAGCTTTCACATCTGACACAGGCATATGACAGAATATATTTCTGATAGGTATCCATCCTATCTACTTCCACAGGAGCCATTGCCTCTACGATACTGTTGTAATCCGATTGCAGATACGCCCCGTATGCAGCCATGACAGCCTTGTCATAAGGCTGTACCCATATGAGCAGATAGGCAAGAAGCGCCGCGCCTGTTGCCAGCAGTACACCTGTGATTCCCAATGCCACTTTTCTTCCGCTGTTTCCTGCCTTTGATACCTCCACAAAGCGGGCCTCACGGTCTTTTCTGTAGCGGAAATATTCCTCATGAAGCCTATCTGCGATCTGCTCCACATCTCCACACTCCACAATCCTGCCTAAGAACTTATCCTCCTTCAGAAGTACCTGACCGCCTTTGTCATAGTCCTCAAACTTATATTTCTTTACCAGAGTGCATCCGATCAGGGATTTATATTCCTTTAAAAATTCCTCCGCAGAATATTCCTTCTCCGCCCCATAGACGTCCCTTTTCTTTACAAATACCCTGCCCTGAATGTCATAATACAGATTCTCCGGCGCAAGAGTAAATTGGTACAGCTCCGCCGTCTTTTGCAATTTCCCCGCATCTATCAAGGCGGATATCATCAGTTCCCTCTTCTCCCGGCGGATCTCGGTCCATGGAAAGACGTGACTGATATCATAACTAAAGATCAAATCCTCCTGATTCTCTTCCACGGAACAATCCAAAAATCCTTCCTGTGGTCTGCTAAGCTTTTTTAGTTCAAAATCATTGGATACAGAAAACTGTGATCTTCTGACAGTTTCAACAATGTTCTTCTCCTCCGGGATATATCCGGATTTCTGGTGTTTTTTCTTTTTGTACATGGATGCTCCCTTCTTTATATTTATCTGAAGTATTGGTCGTAATCCTACGGATTCTCTATAACCAGAATATCACCAGAATAGATATCCGCCTCGCTATATGTTAAAAGTACGTTTGTCTGATGATCTGCTCTTAATGTTTTAATATATTTTACGGTTTCTACTGTTTCCCTTGCCAGAAGTCCCTTTTCCTCAAGGATCTGCATGGTTTCCGATATCGTCTGATCATCTGATACCAGCAGATCCATATCAGACTGCCCTTCTACTCTCCATGTTAATTTCAGCTGCATGTGCCTCTCTCCTCTTTCTTCTGCCTGCATTTATCCTTATCAATAAATAAAGAAACAGCAACACAAAGATGATCTCCGCCATAACAAAACATATGGAATAATCTTCTTCGTTCCTGCTGTAATCCCTGCTTCTTGAAAGACGGATCTCTTCCGAGAATATCCTATCTGCCTCATTCTCTTCCATATTCTCCGTCTCCGCCTGTTCCGAAAACAGATACTCCGTCAATTCTTGCTGTTCCGTATAGGATTCCTGTTTCCTGTCGTTATATTGATCGGTGCTTTCCTGAGAGAACAGATCCGTTACGCCATTAATATCCAGAAGCGAATTATATGTAGTATTATCCCGGTTCTTCCATGCTTCCCCGTTCAGGGTAAGGATGCCGGATGTTCCGGCATCCCCTTCCCCTTCTTCATATTCTTCTGACATTAATGTATCGTCCATGACTGATTGTTCTCCTTTACAAAGATAAACCTTTTCTCCTCTATTCCGTTATATCCAGCTTTTCAGATGATTATTAAGGTTAAGACCGAATTCATCAAAATCGTATGTTTTCCTAATTTTACTCGTTTTGCAATTCCGTCTTTAATCTCATATGCACTGCGCATCCGGTTTGCGGCATCAAAAGTAAATGCCTTGAGCTGTTCTTCGCCTCTGCTGACCGCTGTTAGGTTGCCTCTGCGGTCATAAGCTTAGCTCTGCTCTCCTTCCTCATTGACCCAGCTGATCATCTGGTTACCCACATTATATCAGTATGTGATCTGTACTGCTGTCTGTCCTCTGTATTCCTATACCCAAAAAGTGTATCGCAGGTTCATCATACCCGTAGCTATGGGGTATCTAAAACCTTCACAACATACCATTCATCCTCTTGATACTCTATGTACCAAAGAGAAAGCATATCTCTCCCTCCTCCAGCATTTTTTCCATTTTCATCATAACGTAGTATTGTAGTTCCTACCCATACATGCCCTTCGTTTCCAATTATTTTACATGTGATAAATTGAAAATTAGCCTCTTGTGTATATGCATCCTTTGTGACAAAATAGTAATATCTACTAAGAGCCCCCACATCTCCC
>DLOP01000143.1 GCA_002478505.1 Lachnospiraceae bacterium UBA7481 | reverse complement strand
AGTTTAACCATTCCCATGGAATGTAAGTTCCGATAAATCCGCCGATCACCAGCCCGGGTGCTAAATACGGAATGCTTAAGACAGTACAGTATTTAAAAGACCGTAAACTGATCACTTTGCCCGTATAATTGAGACTTTTCGAATCAACCTGTCGAATCCTATCGAAGGAGAAAGGAAACTTCCTGTAACTATTTTATGTACAGGTTTGGAAAAATATGTTAAAATCATGATTGAGAATTTAACAGGAAAGAGAGATACTTATGAAAAAAAACTATTGGATACTATTAGTGATGATCCTTTCCGGTCTGGTGATTGGCGGATTTATTGGAACCTATATTCCATGGGAATGGTTAAACTACGGCGGAGAATTCGGACTGACCTCACCGGCCACACTAAACCTTGGCATCGTAGCGATCACCTTCGGATTATCGATCAACATAACGATCGCAAGTCTGATTGGCGTTGCGGTGGCGATCATCATATATAAATTTTTATAGGATAAAATTGTACATACACAAAAGAAAGGAGATCTTATTTTGGGTGTGAGTGCTTTTGGAATCGATCTTGGTTCCAATAATATTAAAATATACAATGCTAATAACGATACTTTTTTTATGGGAAAGAATATGATAGCCATTGAAGGGAAGGATACTTTATTTGCGTACGGCGATTCCGCTTTCAGCATGTATGAGAAGGCGCCGGATAATATTACGGTTTCTTTCCCGGTCAATGCCAGTGTGATTGCGGACATAAAAAACATGAATACCTTAATACGGTATTTCATTGCTGACCTTTGCAAGAATAATATCAAACCGGCAGATTATTATATAGCGGTTCCTACGGATATTACGGAAGTAGAAAAGAGAGCCTTTTATGATTTGATCAGGGATTCAAATCTAAAGGCAAAGCACATTTATGTAATGGAGCAGGCGGTTGCGGACGGTCTTGGTCTTGGCATTGACGTAAAGACATCGCAAGGAGTCCTTGTTGTTGATGTTGGTTACGATACGACGGAAATCTCCATTTTATCACTGGGCGGCATTGTCCTTTCCCGACTGATCAAGATGGGCGGTAATAAATTTGACGAGGCGATCAAAAATGCTGTCAGAAAAGAATATAATCTTTTTATCGGCAACAAAACAGCGGAAAAAGTTAAATTTGCCATGCATGTCATGGGTACGGAAAATAAAAACGCGATCATTTACGGAAGGGACATCGTCACAGGTCTTCCGGTAGAAAAAGCGATCTCAACGGATCTGGTTTTTGACAGCTTGAAAGAAAGTTTTCATGTGATCATAGATAACATTAAGCAGGTTTTAGAGAGGACGCCACCAGAACTGGGCGCAGATATCTATCGAAACGGTATTTATCTGACTGGCGGTGCAAGCCAGGTGGAACATCTTGCGGAGATGATTGAAGAACAGACCGGTCTGAAGGTAAATCTGGATGACGAACCGTTGGGCAGTGTGGCAAAAGGACTTGCGGCGGTAATTCGGGAACAGAAATTTCATTCCCTTGCTTATGCGCTTGAAAATAAATAATAAAATGCAGAAAGGCAATTGATTATTAGCATATATGAGTCCTATCGTAAAGAGAAAAGCAGAAAAGCCAAAAATTCCGGGAAAGTATGTGATGTTGATGCTTTCCATGCTCTGTATTGCATTGATGCTCACAACATTTACAACCAATATTACAGGGACATTCCTTGGAAACATTGCAGGTTTTATCATTGTGCCGTTTCAAAAGGGAATAACGGTCATCAGCGCATCTTTTGTGGATGCTTCTCGTGAAAAAGCCACCATTGCGGAGCTGCAGGCTCAAAATCAGGCGCTGCAGAAGCAGATCGATGAACTGCTGATCGAGAATACGCTGCTGATGCAGGATAAATATGAACTGACTAGTTTAAGGGATTTGTACGGACTTGATCAGCAGTATCCGGAATATGAAAAGGTAGGAGCCAGAGTGATCTCAGCGTCTCCGGGCAACTGGTATGACTCCTTTATTATTGACAAAGGAAGTGATGATGGGATTCTTGTGGATATGAATGTCATCGCGGGCGGCGGACTGGTCGGCAGGATTGTGGAAACGGGAAAAAACTGGTCAAGGGTAACTACCGTCATCAATGACAATTCCAACATCAGCGCATCTGTACTGCATACGCAGGACAACCTGATCGTTTCCGGCGATCTTAGACTGATCGAAAACGGTTATATCAAATATTCCCAGCTGATTGACGAAGATAATCAGGTCGGTATCGGAGATAAGGTAGTAACTTCCAACATCAGCGACAAATATTTGCCGGGAATCCTGCTTGGCTATGTGGCTTCTGTAGAAATGGATTCCAACAATCTTACAAAATCAGGATATATCACACCGGTGGTAGATTTTGAACATTTATCGGAAGTGCTTGTCATTATACAGATGAAGCCGAAGATTGAATAGAAAGGCTATATTTCTATGAAAAAAATAGTTACAGCAGTATTGCTTTTATTGATTATGTTTTTATTACAGACCAGCGTATTCAGCCAACTGTCTTATGGCAGGATCGTGCCTAATCTGTTGATTCTTCTAACCGGCGTATACGGACTGATCAGGGGAGAATACAGCGGTATCTTTCTGGGATTTTCCAGCGGACTGTTACTGGACATTTTTTTTATGGATGTTCTTGGGTTTTACGCACTGGTTTATATGTTGATCGGCTACTTTGCAGGCAAGCTGAATACTTATTACATACATGATGATTTTAAACTGCCGTTGGCAGTGATCGCCGGAAGCGATCTGGCTGTACTGTTGGTGGATTATGTGTTTTTCTATTTATTAAACGGAATATTTGATTTTGGCGGATATGTCCTGCATACGATCTTTCCGGAACTGATCTATACGCTCGGCATCTCGGTGATACTGTATCCACTGTTGGTAGTTCTGGAATATAAATTTGTTTTGGCTGAATTTAGGAGAGACGATTCAGATGTTTTATGATTGGAAGGAAAAAATCATCAACTTCATATTATCAAGATTTTCCTTACTGTTCCTGGCACTCATTGTCATTACCGCAATATTGGTCAACAGGATCTTTCACCAGCAATAACACCAGATCACTTCCGGCGATCACCGCCAAAGGCAATTTAAAATCATCATGTATGTAGTAGGTATTCAGCTTGCCTGCAAAGTAACCGATCAGCATATAAACCAGTGCGTAAAACCCAAGAACATCCATAAAAAAAAGCATACAACAAAAAGCTTACGCTTT
>DLOP01000129.1:397-5812 GCA_002478505.1 Lachnospiraceae bacterium UBA7481 | reverse complement strand
CGTTATTTGCCGGCTGCTCCGGCATAGGTGTAACAAAACTTTCAATCACTGGCGGCGCAGGGATCTTCAACTCATTCACAGAACCTGTTTCCACAGTCGATTGCACTGTCTCCTCTGCCGGGAAACGATATCCGCATTCCCCGCAAAACTTAGCAGTACTTTTAACTTTACCTCCACATTGAGGACAAATTTTTATATTATCCATACCGTCCATCTCTATCCTCCCACCTTTTTGATAACAGGCTGCCTCGAAACAGCCTCCGTCCGGTCTGTTTTCGATCATCTGTCTTGTATAATATATTCAGTATAGCATATTTTTCAGCATTACGTTAATAATTTTACATATTTTCTATTTTTTTCCATGTCAGCAGGAAATATTATATTTCAGCTGCCTTCCGCCCGGGATACAACATCCTCATATTCCGCAGAAGCCGTTCCGTCTGGTCTAATAAAAGCTTTTCATCCTTTTCCACAAGTCCGTCGATCTCATAGGTCAGGATAAACTCCGGAAGTCCCTGCGGCTGCATCTTCAGACCGCCTGCATATTCATTGAGCAGTACCGGAATCTCTTCGATCGTAACCGGAGCCTTCTGCTGCATAATGACACGCACCCTGCCCGCTTTTCCCCGGATCTCTGTAATATAAAGCTCTCCCGCCATCACCTTAAGCCAGGCGATCCGCAGAAGATTTTCCGCCTGATCGGGCACTGCGCCAAAGCGGTCGCGCAGTTCGTCACGCATCTCATCACAGTCCGCCTCGCTGCGCACCGATGCGATCCTTTTATAGATATCCAACTTCTGCACCTCATTGACAATATATTCCCGGGGGATATATGCGTCCACATCCAGATCAATGGAGACTGCGGTATCAGAAACCTTTTCCAATCCCTGCTCCTCTCTGACCGCTTCCTCCAGCATCTTACAGTACAGGTCGTACCCAACCGCCTGCATATGCCCATGCTGCTGCTTTCCAAGCAAGGTTCCCGCCCCCCGGATCTCCAGATCCCGCATGGCGATCTTATAGCCGCTGCCAAGCTCCGTAAAATCACGGATCGCCGTCAGCCTTTTCTCTGCAACTTCCTTTAACAGCTTATCCTTCCGATACATCAGAAACGCATAAGAAGTCCGATTGGAACGTCCTACCCTTCCCCGGAGCTGATAAAGCTGCGAGAGACCAAACGTATCGGAATCATGTATGATCATCGTATTGACATTGGGAATATCCAGTCCCGTTTCTATAATTGTCGTAGAAACAAGAACATCTATCTTTTGTTTGATAAATTCCATCATGATGTTTTCCAGTTCTGTCTCCTTCATCTGACCATGGGCAAATGCGACCCTTGCTTCCGGAACCAGCTTTGTGATCTTGTTCGTCATTTCTTCGATCCCTTCCACACGGTTAAAGACATAATACACCTGGCCTTTCCTTGCCAGCTCGCGTACGATCGCCTCCCGGACCATCTCTTCATTGTACTCCATCACATACGTCTGGATCGGCAGACGGTCCTGCGGCGCCTCCTCTAAAACGCTCATATCGCGCACGCCGATCATGCTCATGTGCAGGGTTCTTGGAATCGGCGTCGCTGTCAGGGTAAGCACGTCGACATTTTCCTTCATTTGTTTTATCTTTTCCTTATGCGACACCCCAAAACGCTGCTCCTCATCGATGACCAGAAGTCCCAGGTCTGCAAATTCCACATCCTTAGAAAGCAGCCGGTGTGTTCCGATCACAATATCCACCAGTCCCTTTTTCAAATCGGATAACGTGGTCCGGATCTCTTTCGCCGTGCAAAAACGAGAAAGCATATCTATCCTGACCGGATACTCTTTCATCCGCCCAAGAAAGGTATTATAATGCTGCTGCGCAAGGATCGTGGTAGGTACCAGATAGGCAACCTGCTTGCCCTCCTGCACAGCCTTAAATGCCGCTCTGATCGCAATCTCCGTCTTGCCAAAGCCCACATCCCCACAGATCAGACGATCCATGATCTTGCTGCTTTCCATGTCGTCCTTTGCCGCCGTGATAGCATTTAACTGGTCTTCTGTCTCCTCATAAGGAAACATCTCCTCAAATTCCTTCTGCCACACCGTATCCTTGGAATAACAGTATCCCGTCTTCTGCTGACGCCTGTAATATAACGACACCAGTTCCTTTGCAATCTCACCGACAGCAAGCCTTGTCTTTGCCTTGGTCTTTTTCCATTCCTGGGTATTCAGCTTGTTCAGCTTCGGCGCTTTCGCATCGCGGTCAGCATAAAACTGGATGATATCCAGTGCAGTCGCCAAGACATAGAGGATACCGCCATCCCGGTACTCTATCTTCATATAGTCCTTGCGCACATGTGCCACCTCAATATTCTCAATGCCCCGGTAGATGCCGATCCCATAATCCTCATGGATCACGTAGTCGCCCACATGCAGCTCGTCAAAGCTGCGGATCTTCGTTCCGCCGGTGTATTTCACACGCTTTTTCTTCTTTTTAACCTCCTGTCCGAAGATATCCGTCTCAGCAATCACCGTAAACTTCAGCCCCGGATATTCATATCCCGTCCTGAGCCTTCCATAATATGTGACGATCTCTCCCGGCTGCAGTTTCTTTTCCCAATTTTCCGTATAGTTTGCAACCACGCCTTCTTCCGTAATATCCTTCGCAAGACGCTGCGCACGGGTTCTGGATGTAGATAAGATGACCACCCGGTATCCCTGTTTTCTAAGACCTGTCAGATGTTCCAAAAGGCCTGAAAAACTGCCATGATAAGATGGCACGCTCCTTGTATTTAATGTATAAGTATCATCATAATTGAACAGCGCGTCACTTCCCATCAACCCATAAAATGAAATACTTCGTCTTCCGGAAAGCTCTGCAGCCGTCTCCTCCGCTCCCCTCAGGATATTCATCTGTCCGGGCAGGATATATCCCTTTTCCAGACGGTGCATCATGCTCTCACGAAACTCAAGCTCTACTGCCGCCGCATGTTCTTTTATCCGTGCCGGCTCATCCAGATAAACACAGAGCTGCTTCTTATCAAACAGCTTTAAAAACGTGATCGTATCCGGATAAAAATAATGGATATACCCTTCCAGATTGGTCATCTGGTCCATCTCCAGAAGCTGATGCTCCAGATCCTTCAACAAAAGGCTGATCCGATGCGCTTCCTCCGTCTTAAACTCAGTCCTGTAACGCTCCATCACCTTTTTAGCATCTGCTTCGATCTTATGAAAACCCTCTGCCTTCTGCGTACCCGAAAGAATCATCTCCGTCGCAGCATAGATCGCGATCTCATCCAGTGTTTCTATGGAGCGTTGGCTTAATACGTCAAAACTTCTGATCGAATCCACCTCATCTCCCCACAGCTCGATACGGCAGGGATTCTCCTGGGTCAAATCAAAGATATCAATAATACCGCCACGGATAGAAAATTGTCCGGGACCCTCTACCTGATAATTTCGCTCATATCCCATGGCGGTCAGTTTGAGCGCAACTGCCTTCTCTTCCACGATACCGCCCTTTACTATGGTAATGACATGATTCTCCAGCACTTCCCTGGGCAGAACCGGCTCCATCAGCGCATCAAATGTGGTAACGATCACCATCTGTTCACCGGAAAGGATTGCCCTGAATACCCGCATCCTGTCAATCACCATCTGCTTGCCGTTCACATCCGCCTGATAAAAGATCAGATCCTTTGCCGGATACAGATAGACATTCTTATCATAGAAGCGATACTCCTCATAGATCTCCCTGGCCCGCAGCTCGCTGTAGGTAATGATAAGCCCTGTCTGAAACGGTGTGTTGCATGCAGAAATCAGATGGAGCTTCTGCGCATCAACGCAGCCGCCTACCGCAATACGAACGCGGTCATTATGCAATTGTTCCTGCATACGCAGATACCATTCCGCACCCTGCAGCGGAAAATGAAGCAATTCCATGGTTCGCCTCCAAGCTACGACTGTTTTTTATGTCTCATTCATCAGACTTTTTTATTATATGCATTCATTGCGGCGTCAATGTCCTGCTCCATGATCATGCATACCGCCTCCGCTGCCCGCTGACAGCTTTCCTCCATCAGCACGCTTTCTTCTTTGGAAAAACGTCCCAGCACATAATCCGCCAGATCATACCCTTTTGGCTTCTCGCCTACGCCGATCCTGATCCGCTTAAATTCCTCCGTACCAAGCTGCGCAATGATATTCTTGATCCCGTTATGTCCGCCTGCACTTCCTTTCTTCCGCACCCGAAGCTGCCCCGGCGGCAGATCAATATCGTCATAGATCACGATCAGCTCCTCTGTCACGTCGATCTTATAATAATCCGTGATCTGACGTATCGCTTCCCCGCTCAGATTCATGAATGTCATAGGCTTTACAAGGACCACCCGTTCACTGCCGATCCTTCCTTTGCCGGATAACGCCTTATGCTTGACCTCGCCGATATCGATCTGATACCGATCTGCAAGGCAATCAACCGCTGCAAATCCCACGTTATGTCTTGTATTACGATACTGATTGCCCGGATTCCCCAGGCCTGCTATGATATACATACTAATCCTCATGCCTTTCCACAATCTGCGGATCTTAATGCGTTTTGGCGCTATGCCGCAGGCATTGTCCCATACCATTTATGGGGCGTTTGTACTTTATTTATATTAGCATAAACCGAACGGTTTATCTATAAATAATTTCCCCAGAATCGCATAAAAGAAAGGGCTGCCAATCCGGCAACCCCTTCTGTGTTTCATTGCTCCGGCAAAACTAATCTGCAATCACAATCTGTGATTGCACAGATTGTGATTTTACTCTTCTGCCGACGCTTCATTGTACTTACTTATTACCATGTTTTGTATCATCTCTCTGGTCTCTGTGGTAATCGGATGAGCAATATCCCGATAAGTACCATCCTGCGCCTGCTTGCTAGGCATAGCGATAAATAATCCCCTGTCTCCTTCAATGATCTTGATGTCGTGCACTACAAACACGCCCTCAATTGTGATAGAAGCAACGGCTTTCATCTTTCCTTCTCTTTCAACTTTGCGAACCCTAACATCAGTTATTGTCATACCCGCTTACCCCCTTACTGCCAAAGATGAACCATCTTATGATATACCATTTTTGATGATTCGTCTTTAGATGACATATCGTTCGTTCTTCTCTACTACTACCTTGATTCCGTCCTCTCCTTTGTGGAATGAATTGGCACGTATTGTATCACGGCTCTCCACGATGCAGTTTTCAATATGCGTATTATCCCCAATATATACATCATTTAAGATGATAGAATTTTTTATAGTACAGTTATTCCCTACAAATACCTTCTTGAAAATGACTGAGTTTTCAACTTCTCCGTTGATTATGCTTCCGCTGGAGATCAGACTGTTGCGCACCTGTACTCCCACATTGTACTTTGCAGGCGGAAGAT
>DLOP01000129.1:0-330 GCA_002478505.1 Lachnospiraceae bacterium UBA7481 | reverse complement strand
TATCAAAATAATCCTGAACTGTGGAGATATTCTTCCAGTAATCCGTCATTTTGTACGCATAAATTCTCTTTAAGTCTTTATAACGGATCAGAATATCATTTACAAAATCATACCTTCCTTCTCCTGCAGCCTTTTCGATCATCTCGATCAGCTGTCTCCGGCGTATCACATAGATGCCACAGGAAATCGTGTGTGAGCTTGCTTTCACCGGTTTCTCCTCAAACTCCCGGATCCTTCCGTCTTCGTCCGCCTTTACGCAGCCGAATCGCTCTACGTTGACATCATTGCTAAATTCCTTACATACAACCGTGATATCAGCCTTCTTCTCAA
>DLOP01000145.1:47796-47929 GCA_002478505.1 Lachnospiraceae bacterium UBA7481 | reverse complement strand
AGGCTTCTCTTTTCCCCTTTGACACGGCCCGCCAGCATCGGTCCGCCGGAACAGAAGATCGTCGGGATATTGAGCCGTGCAGCAGCCATCAGCAGTCCCGGTACGTTCTTATCACAGTTCGGCACCATCACCA
>DLOP01000145.1:43384-47765 GCA_002478505.1 Lachnospiraceae bacterium UBA7481 | reverse complement strand
TCTCTGGTCACCAGAGAATATTTCATTCCGATATGTCCCATTGCAATTCCGTCGCAGACTGCAATCGCAGGGAATACCACCGGAGTTCCGCCCGCCATGGCTACACCCATTTTTACTGCTTCCACAATCTTATCCAGATTCATATGTCCCGGAACGATTTCATTATAAGAGCTGACGATACCGATCAACGGACGTTCCCGCTCCTCCTTCGTATAACCCAATGCATTGAACAGACTTCTGTGGGGAGCCTGTTGTGTTCCTGTTTTTACGCTGTCACTTCTCATATTCAGCCTCCTTCTTTCTTTTCCAGTTTTATATCCGCTCTGTAATCAGGCTTCCCATTTCTTTACAGCCAACCTTCTTACAGCCCTCACTCATAATATCACCTGTCCGGTAACCATCCTGCAATACCTTCTTTACTGCCGCATCAACTGCATCTGCTTCCTGATCCAAATCAAAGGAATATCGGAGCATCATGGATGCTGACAAAATTGTTGCAATGGGATTTGCCAGATCCTTTCCTGCAATGTCAGGCGCAGAACCGTGGCTTGGTTCATAAAGCCCGAATTTTGTATCGTTTAACGATGCAGAAGCCAGCATACCGATAGATCCGGTCACCATACTCGCCTCATCCGACAGGATATCTCCAAACATATTTTCCGTAAGTACAACATCAAACTGTGCCGGATCCTTCACAAGCTGCATGGCGCAGTTATCCACCAGCATATGTTCCACCTTAACGTCAGGATACTCCTTTGCGACCTCGTTGACAACAGCCCTCCACAATCTGGAAGAATCTAGCACATTAGCCTTATCCACGCTGGTCAGCTTCTTCTTCCGCTTTCTGGCAATATCAAAACCTTTGATTGCAATCCGGCGGATCTCATTCTCATCATAGGTCAGGGTATCGATCGCTTTACGGACACCGTTCTCCTCCACGGTCTTTCTTTCCCCGAAATAAAGACCTCCTGTCAGCTCACGCATGATCAGAATGTCAAATCCTGCCGCACTGATCTCTTCTTTTAACGGACATGCCGCCGCCAGTTCTTCATATAATACAGCCGGTCTTAAATTAGCAAAAAGATTTAATGCCTTGCGAATCTTTAACAATCCGGCTTCCGGACGCTTTTCCGGCGGAAGCTGATACCATGGCGAAGTATTCGTATCACCGCCGATCGATCCCATCAATACTGCATCAGCCGCTTTCGCTGTAGCAATCGCCTCTTCCGTCAACGGAACACCATGCACATCAATGGATGCGCCTCCCATCAGAATATCCGTAAAAACCATTTCGTGACCATATTTTTCAGCAATCTTATTTAATACCTTTTTTGCCTCTGAAACGATCTCCGGTCCAATCCCATCACCGGGGATACACACAATATTTAACCTCATTTGCGTTTGGGTCTCCTCTCAAAATATTACGCTAAAAACAAGGCGCATCCACGATACGCCTCATTTGAAATACGCTGCCTTTTATTCCGGTTTTTCAACTTGCGCGATCGCGGTTTTCCTCATAGGTATCCTGCAATTCTTATTACTTCCAAACTCTACAATGACGTCTTCCTCCGTAATATCTATGATAACGCCATAAAACCCACTGGTAGTCAGCACCACATCCCCGATCTCCATCGCAGCGACCATGGCCGCAACCTTTTTTTGTTCCTTTTTCTGTGGTCTGATCAATAAAAAGTAAAAGACCACGATCATGACGATCGCATACATAACGGTAAATCCGATACCGCCGCCCTGCGCTGCCGCGGGATCAGCTGCCGCCTCTAAAAGCATAAACATCACATGCTCCTCCTGTTTTCTTTAAATTTGATACACCATTCATTATCATACACAAAAAACGCCTTAGAAGCAAGGCGTTTTCCAATTTTTTCACAATTTCCCTTTCAGATCCGTTTCATTCAGTCCGGATCTTTTCTTCTATTGCTACTGCCCACCTGTCATTTTTTCTAATTTATCCTTCTTATATTCCTGAAATCTTCCCTGTTCCAGCGCCTCTCTGATCTCTGTCATCAAATGATTGTAAAAATACAGATTATGCAGCACGCATAATCTCATTCCAAGCATTTCTTTTGCTTTTAACAGATGCCTGATATATGCCCTGGAATATCTCCGGCAGGAGGGACAGCCACACCCCACCTCTATCGGCCGGTCATCCGTCTCATACTGCGCATTCATCAGATTGATCTTTCCTGCATTGGTATATAGATGCGCATGCCGTCCGTTCCGTGTAGGATAAACGCAGTCAAAAAAATCAATCCCCCGCTCCACTGCCTCCAGGATATTAGCCGGCGTACCGACGCCCATCAAGTAAGTCGGCTTGTCCTTTGGCAGATAAGGAACCGTTTCCTCTATGATATGGTACATCTCCTCATGGCTTTCTCCAACGGCAAGACCGCCAATGGCATAACCATCCAGTTCCAGTTCCGAGATCCGTTTGGCATGTTCGATACGGATATCCGGAAAGATCGCACCCTGATTGATCCCAAACAAAAGCTGCTCTTTATTTATGGTATCCTCTCTCTGATTCAATTCCGACATTTTTCTCTTACACCGTTCCAGCCATCTCGTCGTGCGGGATACCGAGGCTTCGACGTACTCCCGCTCCGCCGTACTCGCCGGACATTCATCAAACGCCATAGCGATCGTAGAAGCCAGATTGGACTGGATCTGCATGCTTTCCTCCGGTCCCATAAAGATCTTCCGACCGTCAATATGGGAATGAAAATATACCCCTTCCTCTTTGATCTTACGAAGTCCTGCCAGCGAGAAAACCTGAAATCCGCCGGAATCCGTAAGGATCGGTCTGTCCCACGACATAAACCTATGCAGCCCGCCCAATGTCTTGACAATCTCATCCCCCGGTCTGACATGCAGATGATACGTATTAGACAACTGCACCTGCGTTTCAATCCGCTCTAAATCCTCTGTAGAAACTGCACCCTTGATCGCTGCCACCGTACCCACATTCATAAATACCGGTGTCTGGATCACGCCATGCACGGTCGTCATCTGTGCCCTTTTCGCTGCGCCTTCCGTCTTTAAAATCTTATATTCCACACTAGTCCTCCATGTCTTTCCACAGTCTGCTCCAAAATATTATTAGTTGTAAATATACATTAATTGCATTATAATACAAGCTGTAAGTGAAGACAAATATAAATTACTATTATACGGATGTACATTAAAATGGATATGACAGTATTTGAAAAGTTCAGTAAGATCTGCTCCCAAAAATTGCCGAAAGAAATCAATAAAATATTGAAAACGGCTAAAGGTCAAAAAGCTTGTGCGATTGGCTTTATTACAGTAGATGATTTTTATGGATTTTATCTGACATGGGATTACAGCAGCAGCATAAATGAATATTACGCTTGGGGAAATAGTCTTAATCCGAATTTCCTATACCAGCCTCTTGTAGACATTGTTGATGCTTGTAAGGACATCGATTTTTGCAATCCGTCGGAGGAAAAATGGGATTTTGCGCAAACCTTGCTTTCTGTATTGGAAAAAAGCCTTAAACAGATCCCGGATAATATATTCCACAAAAACGGCTTTAAAAGAGAAGATATTCTTTTCTTTTCAACAATGGGGGATGGCGACTACATCCAAGAGATGATAGATGCATCCGTAAAAATGTTCAATACTCCGGAAACACTTAAAAAATACGGAATGATACAGTAATTACCACAACATGATAAAACTGTTTAAAGAAAGGATATTATAAACAACATGGCAGGTTCTACATTTGGCAAACATTTTACAGTAACGACCTGGGGGGAATCCCACGGTCCGGCGCTTGGCGCAGTCATCGACGGCTGTCCTGCAGGACTTCCCTTATCAGAAGAGGACATCCAGCCTTTTCTTGACCGCAGAAAACCCGGTACTTCAGCAGTCACTACCGCGCGCAAGGAAGACGATACTGTCCATATATTATCCGGTGTCTTTGAAGGAAAGACTACCGGCACGCCGATCTCCTTAATGATCAACAATACATCCCAGCATTCCAAGGACTATGGCAATATTGCGGTTTCCTATCGTCCCGGTCATGCGGATTATACCTATGACCAGAAATACGGTTTTCGCGACTACCGCGGCGGCGGACGCTCCTCCGGCAGGGAAACTGCAGGAAGGGTGGCTGCAGGAGCTATCGCTATGAAAATTTTGGATCAGCTTGGCATTACGATCAATGCTTATACCCGCTCCATCGGCGATATCGAGATCAATGACGCAGCCATGGATCTGGCCTATGCCCGGTCTTCTGCCATATGTATGCCCGATCCTGAGGCGGAGAAACTGGCGCTGGATCATATTGCAAAATGCCGTGCCGAAAAAGACTCTGTCGGCGGTTGTATTGAATGTCGTATGT
>DLOP01000145.1:11027-43273 GCA_002478505.1 Lachnospiraceae bacterium UBA7481 | reverse complement strand
TGCGCGGCAGTGAAAATAATGACGCTATCTCTATGCAGGATAAGGAAGTAACCTTCAAGAGCAATCATGCAGGCGGCATCCTTGGCGGCATTTCCTCCGGCGAGCCGATCATCATACGCGCCTATGTGAAACCTACGCCCTCTATCTATCAGCCTCAGGATACCATTACCAAGGATCATCAAAATACTGTTCTAACCATCGCCGGACGTCATGATCCTGTCATTGTTCCCCGTGCCGTTGTGGTAGTAGAATCCATGTGCGCCCTGACGCTTCTGGATCTGATGCTTTCCAATATGGGTTCCCGGATGGATCATCTCACCCGGATATACCGCTCTTAAACCTACAAAAAAATGATGCAGATGATCACGATCACACTGACGATCGCCGTGATCATCATCGTCCTGACACGGACTTCTCTCTTGAATGGGTTCGCCGGAACGACCTCTTCAAAATATACCAACTTATCCAGTTCCGTCCGCAGTTCTTCCGGTGTCAAAGTAAGCTGATCTCCCGCAAGGTCACACTTCATCTGCACCATCTGGTCACGGTACATATAATAAACAGAGAGCATCCTAAGCAGCTTTTCTTCTTCAATGGCATAACTTATCTCCTCTTTCGGAAATTCTTTTCGGTATGGATCATATTCTTCCAACGGCTTATTATCTGTGGGGTGATATTTATTGATCATCCAGATCACAAGCGACTTAATGAAAAAAAATACCAGAAACGGAAACAGGCAGATATAAAAGCCTTGTAAGAACAGTCCCGTCGTCTGTTTGACTGCCGCCATCATATTACCGACAACGCTTCCCGACGAGTATGTTGTGAAAAATAATTCAACAATGATCAGCACCAGCGGCACAACGATCAGCCCTCCGCACACGATCATCTCACGTTTCAAAAGTCCGGTGCGGAACCTGCAGTTTCTAAGCTGCCCCTCCGCCTTGGATATTTCAAGCTCCAGATGGTCTTTTTCCGCTTTCCATATATACTCATGATAACAAGTAAACATTATATTTCTCCATAGTCATTTTTCCAATCATGACGCCAGGTTAAAAAAGTTAATCTTCTACCAGCCGATGAAATACAATACAGTTCGGCTGCATGATTTTGATTTCTTTCGCGTTCATAACGATCGTTCCCTTTTGGAGATCAACCGCAAAAAATGTCATTGTATTATTTTCATGATTTAAAGATACCAGGTGTTTATTATCCGGAAACAGCATCGCATCCTTGGGATAGCTCCCGCTGATTGGCAGACAAAGAAGCTTTTTCAGCATCCCCGTTTTTTTATCAATATTATAGATAATCACGCTGTTATCCCCTGCATTTGAGCAGATCAGATAATTATTGTCCCAGGAAAGCTTCAGTGCGCTTGCCGCGGCATCCCCTGCATGATAATCATTGAGCGTGGATATTGTCTGGATCTTCTCAAAATTAGGATTCCTACCGTCCTCTGTATAATGATATACGTCCACACAATTCTTCACCTCATGGACAATATAAATAAACTGTCCGTCCTTTGAGGTCTTGATATGTCTCGGTCCGGAATACTGCTCCGAATGGATGATATCCGACAGATCTAATTTTCCTGTGGCATAATCCAGCGCATATACCTTGATATGATCCATACCAAGGTCGGCGGCAAGAAGATATTTATTATCACGCGTCATCTTTACACAGTTCACATGCGGACGGTAGTTCCGGTCCACGATGCTTCCGATGCCCTTATGATAGACCTCATCGGCAATCCCTAAGATACTGCCATCCTCCGCCAGCTTCATCACCGTGATCTTACCGTCATGATACCCTGCCACAAAGAGGAACTTATCATGATAATCCGTAGAAAGATAACAGCCCCGCATTCCATTGATCGAAGAAGCCGAGATTGTCTTTAAATCGCCATCCGGCAGGATCCGATATGCCTCTACACCGTAATCAGTGATGGAATACAGGTATTTCCGGTTATGGGAAGTCGTCACATAAGACGAATTGGAAATCCGGACCTGCGTCTTTTCCTTCATGGTTCCTTTATCCACATCCACATCAAAGATCTTGATGCCATTCTTATCCCCCTGTGTATAACAGGATACATATGCAACGTATTTTTCGCTCATAACCCTACCTCGCTTCCATCTCTACAAAATCCCTGTGCGTCCCGACATATTTATACGCAGGGCGGATAATCTTTCCCTTATTGACCAATTCCTCCAGTCTGTGCGCACTCCAGCCTGAAATACGCGAGATTGCAAAGATCGGAGTAAACAGTTCTTCCGGAATATCCAGCATGGAATATAAAAATCCGCTGTAAAAATCCACATTGGCACATACCGGCTTAAATAATCTCCGATACTGTCCAATCAATCTTCCACCAACCGTCTCTACCATATCGTACAAAGTAAATTCCTTCATACGTCCCTTTTCTTCTGCAAGCTTTCTGGTGGATTCCTTTAAAATCTTTGCTCTCGGATCAGAATCCGTATATACTGCATGCCCCATGCCATAGATCAGCCCCGCCTGATCAAACGCCTCTTTATTCAATATCCTGATCAGATATTCTTCCACTTCCTTTTCATTTGCCCAATCCTTCACATTTTCCTTGATGTTGGCAAACATCTGCTGCACTTTCAGATTGGCTCCGCCATGCTTCGGTCCTTTTAAAGACGCGATGGAAGCAATNNATGGAAGCCGCTACCGCGGAATAAGTGTCCGTACCTGTAGAAGTAACTACGTGAGTAGTAAAGGTTGAGTTATTGCCTCCGCCATGATCCGCATGTAATACCAGCGCAGTATCCAGCACCGACGCCTCTAATGGTGTAAACTTACCGTCCGGCCGCAGCATGTTCAGTATATTTTCCGCCGTTGAATACTTCTTCTTCGGGTTCCGGATAATCAGGTTTTTATTAAGGTTATAATGACGATAACCATGATATGCATAAACTGACATCAACGGCAGCTTTCCAATCATCTGAAGGCACTGGCGCAGTACATTCGGCACTGAAACATCCTCCGGATCATCATCATAGGAATACAGGTTCAGCACTGCTTTCTGCAGGGAATTCATAACGTTCACGCTGGGATTATGAAGGATGACATTCCTGACAAAATCACCTGATAATTCCTGCAGGTCTGTCAGTATCGCAATAAANNTCTCAAACTGCTTCTTTGTCGGGAGCTCGCCAAACAAAAGAAGATACGTCATTATAACCTTCATAAAAACCTGATCATCCGCAATCCGAAGAAGAAGTATTCAACGGAATAAAACTCTCAAACTGCTTCTTTGTCGGGAGCTCGCCAAACAAAAGAAGATACGTCACTTCTTCAAACGCATATCTACGGCTTCCGATCCCTTTTACAATTTCCTCCACATCATATCCCTGATAATATAGCTTTCCTTCCGCAGGAATCTTTGCCCCATTGACCAGCCGATAAGAAACCACATCGGAAATCTCCGTCAGTCCCGTCAGGACGCCTTTGCCGTTGGAATCACGCAGCCCCCTCTTTACATCATATTCCGTATAAAGATTCTGATCGATCTCACCGGATTTCATACAAAACTGCACCAGCTCGTCAAACAGTTTGTTCCGGTTGTCATTTAATTCCATCATAGAGTTCATAAAACACACTCCTCTCTAGTATTATATCCGTTGTTATATCCGGTTTACATAACTCTTTGTTTGAACAGTGATATTCCAAAAACATCATAAATGAAATCATTTTTGGAATATCACTGTTCAAACTTCGAGTTATGCAAACCTCCGTCTCCGCATACTTTACCATAATAGCGCACGCTTTTTGCGCTTATTTTACCGCACCCGCTCCGGAAATCCCACTTTCTTCTGTACTTTCCGCAATGTCTTTAGGGCATAGTATTCCGCCTTTTCCGCATTCTCTTTAATGATGCCGTCAAGATATCCCTTATCCTTTTCAAGCTCCGCAAATCGCTCCTGCAACGGCTTTAATACCGCAATAACGGATTCACCCACAGCCATCTTGAAATCGCCGTACCCTTTGCCATCAAACTCTTTTTCAATCTCAGCAGACGTCTTGCCGGTACATGCACCGTAGATATCCATCAGGTTTCTGATGCCCGGCTGTTCCTCACAGTATCTGACACACCCCTCCGAATCCGTCACGGCCCGTTTGAATTTCCGCATGATTGCGTCCGGATCATCCATCAGATAAACGGAAGCATTAGCATTTTCATCTGATTTTGACATCTTCTTATCCGGATCCTGCAGACTCATAATCTTTGCGCCTGTCTTGCCAAGATACGGCTCCGGGATCGTAAACACATCGCCATAGATCGCATTAAACCGCTGCGCAATATCCCTTGTAATCTCCAGATGCTGCAGCTGATCCTTACCCACCGGCACCACATCCGCCTGATACAGCAGAATATCCGCCGCCATCAGCACCGGATAAGTGAACAGTCCCGCATTGATGTTATCCGCATGCTTTGCGGACTTATCCTTAAACTGTGTCATACGGTTCAATTCCCCCATATAAGTAAAACAATTCAAGATCCATGCCAGTTCCGCGTGTCCACTGACATGGGACTGATAATAAAGGCAGTTTTTCTTTGGATCTAACCCTGCCGCGATATATAATGTCAACAACTTTCTCGCGCGCTGCCTCAGTTCCGACGGATCCTGCCGGACTGTAATGGAATGAAGATCCACCACCGAATAAAAACATTCATACTCGTCACACAGGGTCACCCAGTTTTTCAATGCCCCCAGATAATTACCAAGCGTCAGATTTCCCGTCGCCTGCATACCGCTGAATAATACTTTTTTATCCCCGATCATTAATCTTTGCCACCTTTCCGATTGTGATTACTTTTATTTTTTAAAATATATTTTCTTATATATGCCCGTGTATAACGCTCGCCTTTTTCCGCATTCATTTTCAACAATTTCTCCAACATCCGTTTCGTATAAGGATGCAGAAATGCATCAATATTCCCCTTCTGATAATATTCCAGCGGATCTGATGATTTATATGAGCTGCCATGATAGACTTTGCATGCCGCCACCCGGTCCATGAACATCTCCACAATATACCGGTCCGGCATCCTGGCAGGCACGATCTTTACACCGGTCCCCTCTTTCTCCCTGACCGGATAATCCAGCCAGTATTCATAATGATGCCGATTTCTTCCTTTATGGTGAAGCCATGCCGAGGAATAGCCGAGCGCCTCACGTTCCGCATTGTTCGGGCTGCGGTCGCCCTGCCAGTATTTTGCGCCTACCATAAACTCAGACGGCATATATTTGGAAAGATCATGCGTCAGGCCCTGCCAGTACAGTCCCACCGCAAAACATCCTTTCCGCACGTACCATCGATGGATCGTAATTGTCTTAAAATGATTCCATGCTTTCATATCTTCTCTCCATATTACGAATGATTTTCAAAGGCATCCGGGTATCTGTCGATTCCCACCTGATTGATTGCTCATTCTTGTCAATAATATCACAAAAATGCTTGCTTTCCAACCTGTAATTTTATAAAATGGTTAATAATAAATTAATAGATGTGTGAGGTTTTCACTATGGCAATCAATAAAAATCCCGATAACGATGAAGAAATGTATGTTGATCTGGATCTGGATGACGGTACCGTCACCTGCTCCATCGTCGCGATCTTTTCCGCGGCAGGCAAAGATTATATCGCCCTGCTTCCTTTGGATGAGAATGGCGAAAATACCGATGGAGATGTCTGGATCTACGGTTATAAAGAAGATACGGACCACCCGGAGGCAGAACCGGAAATCCTTTATATTGATGATGAAGAAGAATATGAAATTGCAGCAGACGCATTTGACGAATATCTGGATGCACAGGAATTTGACGAACTGATTGACGGATCTCCTGCCGATTCCGACGGATCATGACGGATCATACGCGCATACCGATCTCTTTTAAAAACCGGCTCGGCATCAGCCGGTTTTCTTTTGTCTTCCTGACATAAAATAAAAACAGCTTTTCCTTTGCCCTCGTCATTGCAACATAAAACACCCTGCGCTCCTCTTCCAGTTCCTTTGGCGCAACCGCTTTCTTCTGTGGTACATTTCCCTCATTGACATCAGGCAGAATTACGATCTTGTATTCCAATCCTTTCGATCCGTGCATCGTGATAAGCGATACCGCATCCGCATCTTCCGAGGGCGCTTCCGTACGCTCCAGATTCTGTTGGTAAGCATCTATCATATCAAGCCATGCGGAAAAATTTTCCATTCTCTTGGCACTATCCTGGATCTGATTCAGCAGCTCGATATCTTCCTTATAATTCCTGCGCCTTTCCTTCGCATTCTGCACTACCCACTGATCGTAGCCTATTCCCTTACGGATATAATTGATAGCGGCATACGGCTCCATCCTCCGTATCTGCAAAAGATCATATTGCAGCCGCTTCAAAAGCATGGTCCTGCTCTTTCCAAGACCGGGCAGTCCAAGCATCCTGTCAATACTTACCTGTTCCGTCACCATATCACGCCTGATATAACGCACCGGCTTATTCATAAACCGCAGAAAATATTCTCTTTTTGTTTCTCCATGCGCAAAATGAAGCATGGCAAGAATATCCAACGCCATCGGATCTTCAAACAGACTCTTTGTCCTTTCCTTCTGCCAGAAAGGGATCTGTTCCTGCGCCAATTTCTGCGCCAGAAAAGAGGCGTTCAGATTTGTACGGAACAATATGGCAATATCCTTATAAACTCCATATTGCCGATAAGACTTGATCAGCGTAATGATCTCTTCCGCCTCGGCTTCTTTGGAATCGCTGCCTGTCAGTATGACATCCTGAGCACCCTCCTTCTTTGCCCGCAGCTTTTTTAAAAACCGGTTTTTGTTATGATCGATCAACTTGACCGCGCTCTTTACAATATGTTCCGTACAACGATAATTCTCCTTTAAAAGAACAGTCTCACAATCCGGATATTCTCTGGGGAATCCCAGCATGATCGACGGATCAGATCCCCGAAATCCATAGATTGACTGGTCGTCATCCCCAACAACAAACAGATTGTTCCGCGGTTCTGCAAGAGACTTAACTACCTCGTACTGCATCCTATTAATATCCTGAAATTCATCGATCAGGATATACCGATAGATATCCCGCCACATGGAAAGCAGTTCCGGCTGTTTTTGCAACAGCCGCCTGCACAGCAGGACCATATCGTCAAAATCGATCTTACGCTCCGTCCGCATTCTTTTCTGATAATCGACAAAAATTTTATGAAAACATCCATCCGGCAGGTATGCCGCCTGAAAACTGTCTGACGGCAGTCCCTCATTTTTAATCTTACTAATGTCGTTTAGCAGCAGCGGAATATAAGTGTCTCCCGACTCCTCTTCTCCTAAACTTTGCACTAAAACTTCTTTCAAATACTCTCTTTTTTCTTTTTCTGTGATAATATCGGACTGTTCATAATGATAAGACCGTTTTAGGATCTGAAAATAGATTGCGTGAAATGTTCCAAATGTGACATTCTGACCGGTGCCGCCCATCAGGCGTTCAAACCGCTCCTGCATCTCCAGCGCCGCCGCTTTGGTAAAGGTGATCACCAGAATCTGCTCCGGCGGGACTCCGTGATGTTCTATCAGATATTGTATCCGATGAGTGATCACAAAAGTCTTTCCGCTGCCCGGTCCCGCAAGCACCATCATGGGACCGTCCCCATGATGGATCGCCTGCAGCTGTTCTTTACTTGCCGCCATACCGTATCCCCCTTATTCGCTTTTTTTCCTCCGCAAAACACTTATATGAGCACCAAACGTCACCACCGCGCCAATGATCAAAATCAGATAAAAGCTCAGTCCCCTTGACACAAGAAGCGCAGGTCTTACCAAATCATTGGTAAAAATATTTTTGAAAACACGCAGGAAACAGCTTTCGGTAATTCCTGCCGCGCCAGGCAGAGGAAGCATTTCCACCGCAATGCCTATCATGGACTGAATGGCAATAATATCCAAAAATGACGAGCCGTCAAGTCCAAAGGAACGGTATATCGTCCAGGTCACCGCAAGCAAAAATATCCTCTCTGCCGCAGTTATCAAAAACACAATAATTACCGGTTTGGGGTTCTTTTTGATATATTCAGCGCCCATACTGTAATTGTCGCAGATTGCATTTATTTTATTCTTGATTTTTTCGTATTTTTCGTTCTTTATAAATCTTTTTTTGCAAAAAAAGCCGACAATATTCAGCCCCGTTCTCCGCATAAATTCAGGTTTCCTAAGCAAAAGCACAAGCAGAGTAATAAACGCGCTATTAAGAAATACTCCAAATATTATTAGTCCGTAAATTCGGCTTGTATGAATCTTTAAAAAGCTATATTTAAAAATAAAAAATATCGCGCCAATCATCATAAGTATCGATTTATACGCGATGGTGATAAGCAGCATGATCAACGCAGAATAACCCGTGTTTATACTGTCTTTGCTCATATAGTACATCTGCGCGGGCTGTCCCCCGGAAGCGGAAGGAGTTATATAGCTGTAGAAAAAGCCAACAAACGCATATTTAAGACAGGATAAAACTGTCGTTTTTTGTTTCAATATGTGCAGCATATAGCATATAACAAAGCCTTCGCAGCAGACATAAACTATCGCCAGTACCGCCCCTGCCAAAATCCATTTTCCCGACGCGTTAAGCAGGTCCGCGATTATTTCGGAAACATCCTGACCACGAAACATCAGTCTGTATGTCAGGAAAAAAATTACCACAAGCAGTATAATATCAAATATATATTTTTTGATGTTTTTCATTTATCATGATTCTCCGGACGATTTTTCATAACAAATACATAGGCAGGCGGAAGGTTTTTTATCTCCCTAAGGCAGTATGAAATATCGAAATATTCCTCAAAAAATTTCTTTTTTACAAGGCTGTACTGAAAGGTTATGAAACTACCATTTTGACCTATCGCCGCTCCCGCCGCCTTAAGTATACGATCAGAAGCCTCCGCAGGCAAGGATGTAAACGGCAGACCTGAAACTATATAATCCGCCTCGGAAAGACCGTATTTATTAAGATATTTTTTTATTTTTTCTGCATTTCCATGTATTATGTGAAAATTGGGCTCACCGGTAAATTTTCTCAATAATTCGCGACAAAACATTTTGTTCTGCTCTACAAGTATTAATGTGGTATTTTTTTTCCGTCTGGCGATAAGCTCCTTCGTAAAGACCCCGGTTCCGGGACCGTATTCAACTATGACTTCTGCCAAATCAAAATCAATGGGCTGCATCATTTTTTTCGCAAGTGCTTTTCCGCTGGGCGCTACAGCGCCTATTTTCCTAGGATGTTTTATAAATTCAAGAAAAAAATTCACATCTGCCACTACCTTTCCATGCATTAATATTTACGGCTTTTTAGGGAATTATTTTAATCAGATGTACTATAATATTTTATTCGATAGAAAATACCTCCATAACATCTTCCTTCCTGGAATTTTCAGTGTCGATTCCTAAAAATACGGGTGTCTTACATCTAATCAACGCCTCTATTTTGATACTCTCCAGATCCACAGCCGCATCTTCCTCGAATGAACCAATTCCCAGACATTCCCTTCCGTCTGCCTGCAGGGTAAACTTGGTATATTTTGAAGTTATCTTTATACCGCCTCCCTGGTTACCAATCAGCAGACATTTCTTTCCGCTAAGCGTAATGGATATCCCTGCGTTTTTAACTTCCATATTTCCCGTACCGCTGCCAAGCGTACCAAATCCTACAAGTTCATTCCCTGTTCCATGAACCTCTATACCGACGCTGTCAGCCATGAAATTCTGCGGACCCTTCCAAGAGCCGACAACAGCGCCTTTTGTAAATGCAATATTGGCTGCAAAATTACACTCCTTCAGTTCTATTGGAGTCTCATCTTCCAGCACGCCGATACCGATCCCTTTGCCTGCATTCATATCCAGAATGATCTTACCCGCATGGATCAGCAGCGCCTTTGCCGTCTTTCCGCCGATACCGATGGCGATATTGCTGTTGCAGTTGATCCTGATCGTGCCTGACATACGGTTTTCAATCTGACCGCAGGCGCTATTTTCATCATTGCCAATGCCGTAAAAACTGGTTCTGTTAGAACATATTTCCAGTGTGCCTGTCCCTTCCAGAATCAGGCTGGCGCTTTCCGGCACCCGGATACCGCCTTCCAGCAATTCGTTACCGTTCTCTGTCACAAGCGTCAACGTTGCCCCTTCTCCCACATCAATACACGGCGAACCGTCGCCGCTTCGCAGCCTGACATCCGCAATCGTCAGGCGGCAATGGGTATTTTCCTTGATCTTGATCGCAACGCTTGCCACGAAATCCGGATTGCCGACGATCTTCACCTCCGGTTCCGCCACAACAATACCTGTATAATTCTTCAATGCAAGCTGCATCAGGTTCAGCACGGGATCTGTGGCCGCAAGATATACTCTCTTCCGAAGCGTCTCATAACGCTCCTGATTGGCCTGTATGATCTCCGCCCGACAGGATTCGCTGATCTGTCCTGCAATCTCAAAGGCAGGACGGGCCGTATAAAATCCCTGGATCAGGTCAACGTCCATCCTGATCAGCGCTTTGAGCTCATCTAATGTCTCCACACCCTCCGCCAAAGCCATAAATCCATTGTCATGGGCAAATTCTATGATATTCTTGACAAAATGCTGTTTCTTTGGTTCCTGATGGATATCGCTGATCAGCATACGGTCGATCTTAACATAGTTCGGCAGATACTTCAAAAGATTGACCGTATTGGAATAACCGGTGCCAAAATCATCGATCGCCACCTCAAATCCATTACTGTCGCTCCTGCCCAGCAGAATTCCGATCTCACCGTCATCCGACTCTGTCTGCTCCGTTATTTCAATGACGACATTATCAAAAATATCTTTATACTTATGCTTTAATTTATCAAAGTCACCCTCTTTTAGAAAATACCCCGGTATGCTGTTGACAAAGATCTTCTTTCCTTTCAGAATTTCCTGATTCTGGTGAACCAGTTTAAAAACATTGTTCAATGTGGCATATTCTATATGATACAATCGCTTCTCCATCGTCGCATATTTTAGGATCGTCAATGGAGATATCGGTCTTTCTTTCGGCGATCTCATCAATGCCTCATAAGCATAGATCTCACCTGTCCTTGCGCTGACGATCGGCTGAAACGCATATAAGAACAGATTTCTATCCATGATATCTTTGACTGTCTCATGATCTTCCCTGCTGTATTCCTCCTGCGGTATGACGCTGTCCTTCCTGTCAGGATTACGTCTGCTGTTCTTCTGCACATTTTTCTTGGAAAACACTTCATCCAGAAGATCCATTTCATTGGTGATCTGCTCCGGCTTTACACTGATGTAGCCATAATTTAATTCGATCGTATATTCCTTTCCGGAGATCCTGTTATATTCGCCAAGATGTGCGTGGATCTTTTCAACAAGATGCATTGCAACGCTTTCCCCGTCAGCGGCTGCATAACTGGCAATTACAAATTCATCCGTTCCAAGACGCGCGCAGACCGCCTTGTCCGATACTCCCTGCTGCAGGATCTGCGCTACCGCTTTGATCGCATGGTCTCCTTCCGAATGTCCATATACGTCATTAATATTGCTCAGTCTGTCGATATCAAGACATCCTATCAGTAATTCCTGATCCTGACTCCTGCAGTAGTCCACCAGCTGCGTCAGTTCATAGCGGAATCCCTCGGCATTAAGCATACCCGTCAGAATATCGCCGTGCTGCATCTTTTTCATATTTTCATTGGCATTGACCAGCATATTATTAGCAAATATCAGTCGTTTTTCCACCCTGTATCGCGCCAGAACCCGTCCAAAATTATGAACGATCCTGTCGATCTTATAATATTCATTATCATAATCTTCCGCACATAGGATCACATACCCGAAATGCTGATGACGATACCGAACCGGCGTTATGATCAGCGGTATCCCTCTGTTGATATCCTTCTCCAATCCCGGAATCGGCTCTCCCAGAAAAAAAGTAGACCACTGAGCGGACTGCGCTCTTGAATCCGCAAGAATAAAATATTTTTCTCCTGTTCTCGGCCAGCGGTCTTCCCTGCCTTCCAAAAAAATATCCTGCATAAACGAATCCTTAACACAGAATACAGAATCCCGCAGCATATATTCGGAGAATACATCCGCGATCTCCTTGATCCCATTGGATTTTAAAAGATTATCCGTCAGTCCGTAAAGACTCTGTTCATGAATCATGCTGTCATACAGGTTCTGGTATAGATTGTTGATCGTCAGAAGCGCTGCGCCCGTCGTATATTCCATAGCCCTGCATATGACAATATCATCGACCGACATCTCCTCCTGTAATCTTCTTTCATCTAAAGCATCCCCGCCCGTCTTCTCCAGCGCATCCAATATTCCGTCTATAAACTCCATATAATCAATAAAGCAAACCGTAAAGTTTAGTCCTATTGTCTGCGCACGGGAAGCCTCACCGCAACAGGCAACCTGCACATCATCAGGCACCTGATAACCGTTTCTGCGCAATTGGTGGCATACATAATTCGCAACATTTTCATTTTCACAGAAATATACGTCCGAAATTTCCTCCCCGGATAATGAAGGGAGAGCTTTTTTTAACTCCCGCATCGGCATATGCATGATCTTCCCGCCGCTGATTCCCTGTTCCAAAAGATGATTACGGTAATATGAGCCTATTAATCCCTCGTCTTTCCTTCCGGACACATAAGTAACGCTTTCATATCCATATTTCTCCTTGAAAAAAAGAAGCGATTTTTTGACGGAATGTTCCATGACAAAATTAAGCTCCACCGCCCCTTTTGCGCTGCCGTTCCATACAAAAGTCGGAACGCCCGCCTCTACTGCCTGTCCTGCAATGATATCCAGCACATCCTGCACCTCGATACCTCCTGCGTCAATAAACAGCGCATCCAGATGCTCCGGCCGCGTAAGATTAGAAATTACAGGAAACATATCCTTTTCCAAAATATCTTTCCTTCTTTCAAAATCAATATCATCTATGTAATACGTCAAAAGACGGTATCCCCTTGACCTCACTTTTTCATGGATCGCCTTCAGCTTCTGCCAATACTCTTCCACCTTGATTTTTGCAATACATAATCCGATCAGCTTTTTTTCCTTCATGTCTGTAACCCCTTGTCATATGCTTCACTTTTCTTTTGGACGCGATATGATCCCTCTTATCTGCCCATTCTTTTTAAGTGTAACATATCTTTACTTTTTTTACCACTAAATAAACTTAAATTTCAACAAAGAAAGCGGATAAATTTTTTTTAAATAATCTATATTTTTCTCTTTTCATTTTCCATCAACTACTATATAATGTATTGAGAAATCATTGTGGAACAAAACGAACTACTATATCTAGGAGGAGTATTATGCCAAAGCGTACTGATATCAACAAGATCCTTATTATCGGCTCCGGCCCCATCATCATCGGACAGGCATGCGAGTTTGACTATTCCGGCACACAGGCCTGCAAAGCCCTTCGCAGTCTCGGTTATGAGATTGTCCTTGTTAACTCCAATCCCGCAACGATCATGACCGATCCCGAGATTGCCGATGTTACTTATATTGAACCGTTAAATGTCGAAAGACTTACACAGATCATCGCAAAGGAACGTCCTGATGCTGTTCTCCCCAACCTTGGCGGACAGTCAGGACTTAATCTTTGTTCAGAACTCGCCTCGAAAGGTATTCTGGAGCAATATCAGGTCAAGGTCATCGGCGTCCAGATCGATGCCATTGAACGCGGTGAAGACCGGATCGAATTTAAAAAGGCAATGAACGCCATCGGCGTGGAAATGGCACGAAGCGACGTTGCCTACAGTGTGGAAGAGGCGCTGAATATCGCGGAAACCCTCGGTTACCCTGTGGTCCTGCGTCCTGCTTATACGATGGGCGGCGCCGGCGGCGGTCTGGTCTATAATAAAGAGGAATTAAAAACCGTCTGTGCCAGAGGACTGCAAGCCAGCCTTGTGGGACAGGTCCTTGTAGAAGAATCCGTCCTTGGCTGGGAAGAATTAGAGCTTGAGATCGTCCGTGACGCAGACAATAATATGATCACGGTCTGCTTTATCGAAAATATCGATCCCATCGGCGTACATACCGGCGACTCCTTCTGCTCCGCTCCTATGCTGACCATCTCTGAAGAATGCCAGAAACGTATGCAGGAGCAGGCTTACCGTATTGTTGAATCCATAGAAGTTGTGGGAGGAACTAATGTACAGTTTGCGCATGATCCTGTCAGCGACCGGATCATCGTCATTGAGATCAATCCCCGGACTTCCCGTTCTTCCGCACTGGCATCCAAAGCAACAGGATTCCCCATCGCATTGATTTCCGCGATGCTTGCCTGCGGTCTTACCTTAAAGGATATCCCCTGTGGTAAATACGGCACCCTTGACCGGTATGTGCCGGGCGGGGATTATGTCGTGATCAAATTTGCGCGCTGGGCATTTGAAAAATTCAAAGGAGTGGAAGATAAACTGGGCACGCAGATGCGCGCTGTCGGCGAAGTAATGAGCATCGGCAAGACTTATAAGGAAGCCTTCCAGAAATCCATCCGAAGCTTGGAAAACGGGCGTTCCGGTCTTGGTTACGCCAAAAACTACCATGATATGGACAAAGAGCAGCTATTAAAACTACTGATCTACCCATCCAGCGACCGCCATTTCATCATGTATGAAGCATTGCGTCATGGAGCTTCTATTGAAGAAATCTATCAGCTGACCAAAGTAAAACATTATTTTATTGAACAGATGAAGGAACTGGTAGACGAAGAAGAAACACTCCTTACCTTCCGCGGTTCTCTTCCTACGGACGATCTGCTGATCCAGGCGAAGAAAGACGGTTTTTCCGATCTATACCTAAGCAAGATCCTTGCAGTTTCCGAGGATGAGATCCGTAATAAACGCATTTCCCTTGGCGTAGAGGAGGCATGGGAAGGCATCCATGTCAGCGGCACGAAGGCAAGCGCTTATTATTATTCTACCTACAATGCACCGGACAAAAATCCGGTCAATGAAAATACAAAGAAGATCATGATCCTCGGCGGCGGGCCCAACCGCATCGGTCAGGGGATTGAGTTTGACTACTGCTGTGTCCACGCCGCCCTGGCTTTGAAAAAGCTTGGATTTGAAACCATCATTGTCAATTGTAATCCGGAGACCGTATCCACGGACTATGATACCTCAGATAAGCTCTATTTTGAGCCCCTTACTCTGGAAGATGTCCTTAGCATCTATCACAAAGAAAAGCCGCTGGGCGTAATTGCACAGTTCGGCGGACAGACGCCGCTGAACTTAGCTTCCGATCTGGAAAAGAACGGCGTCCGTATCTTGGGCACTTCTCCTTCCGTCATCGATCTGGCGGAAGACCGGGATCAATTCCGCGCCATGATGGATAAACTTGGCATCCCCATGCCGGAGTCCGGTATGGCAACGACCGTGGAGGAAGCCCTCTCCATCGCCCAAAAGATCGGCTATCCTGTTATGGTGCGCCCCTCTTATGTCCTTGGCGGACGCGGCATGGAAGTTGTTTATGATGACCAGAGCATGGAAGAATACATGGCGGCGGCTGTCGGCGTCACTCCCGACAGACCCATCTTAATTGACCGATTCTTAAATCATGCACTGGAATGTGAGGCGGATGCCATCAGCGACGGCACGCACGCGTTTGTTCCCGCAGTTATGGAACATATCGAACTTGCAGGCGTACATTCCGGCGACTCGGCATGCATCATCCCGTCCGTCCATATTTCCGAAGATAACGTCGCCACCATTAAGGAATACACCAAAAAGATCGCAGAGGAAATGCATGTCCGCGGTCTGATGAATATGCAGTATGCGATTGAGAACGATAAGGTCTATGTTCTGGAAGCCAATCCCCGCGCGTCCAGAACGGTTCCGCTGGTATCCAAGGTGTGCGATATCCGCATGGTGCCTCTTGCAACGGAAATCATCACATCGGAGCTGACCGGACGTCCATCACCTGTACCGACATTAAAAGACCGTACCATTCCTTATTATGGCGTGAAAGAAGCTGTATTTCCATTTAATATGTTCCCGGAGGTGGATCCGGTACTTGGTCCGGAGATGCGTTCCACCGGCGAGGTACTGGGACTTTCCACCTACTATGGAGAAGCATTTTATAAAGCTCAGGAAGCGGCGCAGTCCCCGCTTCCGCTTGAGGGTACGGTTCTTATCTCTGTCAACCGTAAGGATAAAAAAGAGATTGCCGAGATTGCAAAACTGTTTGCAGAAGACGGATTTAAGATCCTTGCAACAGGTACAACCTGCGAAGTAATCCGCGAAGCCGGAATCGAGGCGGAGCATATTTTGAAATTATACGAAGGTCGTCCGAATGTTCTGGATGCGATTACCAACGGTGAGATCGACCTGATCATCAACTCTCCCGTGGGTAAGGACAGCGTCAATGATGACAGCTACTTAAGAAAAGCCGCCATCAAGGGCAAGATCCCTTACATGACCACCATTGCAGCGGCACGGGCAACCGCAAAAGGTATCCACTATGTAAAGACGAAAGGGAATGGCGAGATTAAGTCCCTGCAGCAGCTGCATAGTGAAATCAAATAACAAACTACGGATAAGCCACTCAAAAAACAGGCTTCCATGTAAATGGACAGCCTGTTTTTTATATAGAGAAACGCTGATTTAAGCGGTTCCCTTGCCGGATTTGCGCTGTAAAGAAGCATTCAGCTTAATTTATCAATTGCCAGACGGATACGTTTCAGACTCTCTTCTTTCCCGATCACTTCCATGATCTCCGTCGCACCGGCCGGTGTCATCTGCTTGCCTGAGACCGCGGTACGGATCGGCCACATCACATATCCATTCTTATATTCTTTCTCCTGAACGTAAGCAAGAAGCGTCTGATACAGGTTGTCATTGCTGTAATCATCCGTTCCTTCCAGGATCGGAAGCACATCCTTAAGCACTGCCAGCGAGCTTTCCGCATTCGTTTTCATCTTCTTATGGGTGTACATTTCAATATCATACTCCGGCAGCTCGTTAAAGAAATCAACGAGTTCTTTAATATCCGGAAAGACCTCAATTCTCGTCTTTACCATCATAGCAATCTTTCTCTGATCCAGTCCGTCTTTCAGATATTGATCCAGATACGGCTTTGCCATCTCAAAAAACTTCTCGTCATCCATCGCCTTTAAATATTCCCCATTCATCCAACGAAGCTTTGTATAATCAAATACTGCAGGAGATTTACTCATATGACGATAGTCAAATGCCTTTACCAGTTCCTCCAAAGTAAAGATCTCACGGTTCTCTTCCGGCGACCAGCCAAGCAGCGCCACAAAATTCACAACTGCCTCTGTCAGAAATCCCTGTTCGATCAAATCCTCATAAGAAGAATGACCGCAACGCTTAGACAGCTTCTTATGTTCTTCATCCGTGATCAACGGACAGTGCACATAAACCGGGACCTCCCAGCCAAATGCATCATACAGACGGTTATACTTGGGTGAGGAAGATAAATATTCATTTCCCCTGACCACATGGGTAATCCCCATTAAATGGTCATCCACCACATTCGCAAAGTTATAGGTGGGATATCCGTCCGACTTGATCAGGATCATATCATCCAGCTCTGCATTATCCACCGAAACATCCCCATAGATCTCATCATGGAAGGTAGTGGTTCCCTCGGTAGGATTGTTCTGCCGGATCACATAAGGCTTCCCTTCGGCAAGGTTCTTCTCAATCGTTTCCTTTGGCAGGGAAAGACAGTGTTTATCATACACCGTGATCTCCTTCCCATCCCCGCCTACGTTTTGATTCAAAGACGCCAGACGCTCCTTGTCACAGAAACAGTAATAGGCTTCCCCTTTTTCGATCAGCTCTTTCGCGTATTTCAGGTAAATGCCTTCTTTCTGTCTGTCGCTCTGCACATAAGGTCCACAGCCCTTATCCTTATCAGGTCCTTCATCATGAATCAGTCCCGTCTTCTCCAGCGTCCTGTAGATAATATCCACCGCACCCTCCACATAACGTTCCTGATCGGTATCCTCGATCCTTAAGATAAAATCTCCGCCCTCATGCTTAGAGATCAGGTAGGCATACAATGCAGTCCTTAGATTTCCCACATGCATACGTCCCGTAGGGCTTGGCGCAAACCTTGTTCTAATCTTTGTCATTTTCTCATATCTCCTCTCTTTATACTTAAGATCCGGGTGTCAAAAGGTACCTTATAAATTTTGAGGTGGCAAGCTGCACAACTGCATTATTATTTTTATTCCAAACTCTGTTCATGAGGTTTACATAACTCGCAGTTTGAAAATAATTGTTCCAAAAATGATTTCATTTATGATGTTTTTGGAATTAATATTTACGCCTCAGAAACCAGATATTAAATCCTGCCAGTACAAGTCCTCCGGGAATGATCCCGATCAGCAGTAGGGAAAAAATACTCCTTGCCGTGGAATCCATAAGGATCGGATCATAAGTAAACGGCTTGGGCGGAATGATACTTTCTTTTTCCTCGCCCATCAGCTTATTGAGCACATTCATAAATACATTATAATTGTTGCCACCCACCGTATCATTAATATCCGGCCCCAGAAAATATTCTGATGAAAATGCCGCGATCTCACTTATCCCATCGGGATACACCTTGCTTGCATAGGCGCCCAAAATAAACGGACCCATGACGGGAGCTGTCTCATCCACATCCATATTATAACTGGTAGTGGAATACGCATATTCTGTCGTAGTAAGAAACGCCAGCAACGATACATCCGAAAGCGTCTCTTCCGCCTTCATCCCTTTAGAATACGGCATATAAATATATTGGGTACGATAAGCAGAATAGATATCCTCTGTAAACTCTGTATTCTTAATATCCGGCAGCAGAAGATACTGTTGTTGGTTATAATAACTGCTTCCCTCCTCCATCACAAGTCCCGGACAAACGGTAAGACCATACGGCTGCAGAAGCCGGTAATAATTGGTCAGCTCGCCGGAATCGCTGAATGCTACAACGATCATTGCATTGCCGCCCTGATGAAGATAAGCTTCAATTTTTGATAAATCATCATCCGAATAATCCCGCAGCGGTGCAATCATGAAAAGACAGGAAGCATCTTCAGGAATCGCATCATAGGTCAGAAGATTGATCGTCTCCATATCATAATTGGCGTTATTGATCAGGGAAACCAGCGCCGTATCTAACTCCAGTTCATCATGTCCCGCAATACAATAAATCTTAGCGTTTGTCTCTCCCGTCACATAATCGATCGCCGACACCAGGCTTCCCTCTCCGTCATAACCGGTCACCTCATAGCCAACCGCTTCATACTCACCGGTCGTATAATTAACCTGTCTCAGAATTTCACTCTGGTAACACTCATTATATTCAACCACCTTATACTTGTCTCCGCATACCACGATCACACTGTTATCCATAGGCATCGTATCCGTATAGGCTGCATAAAAGTAGGGATTCTCCGTGGGCGATACATTAATGACCGTGATCTGGTCTGAGTTCTCATCCATCGCCGTCAACGTAAAATGCAGTGTCTCATCCATTGCCGAAGAATCGGCAAGATAATACATCGTCACCGGCTGGTTCAAAGTCTCCAGATATGCCTTCGTTTCAGGTAAAAGCGAATAAAGACGATTATAAGTGATATCCAAAGTGGTGTAATCGCCGGGCAGCATCCCCACACCGATATTGACCGCAATGATCACAAGGATCATGATTACAACGCCCGAAATATTTCCCACCGCCTTTCCGATCCCATGCGTTGCCACGCGCCATCGACGCTTCAAAATCACAAATCCGGTCAGGAAGATACACAAAAAGATTACGGACACATAATACAAAATCGCCGGAAGATATATTATCCCATTTAAACCATAATTTTGAAAATAAGAAGTAATATTAAACACCCGCAGAATATCAGTGACCACATTGCCGTTGGGACTGATCAGATTGCAGATCCCCTGCATCATTGCTCCTAACAGCAGCGTAAAAAACGTCAGCACCGTCGCAATGATCTGACTCTCCGTCAGCGCTGACAAAAAAACGCCGATTGCTATACAGGTGACACCAAAAAGCCAGAAACTAATGATTGCAACGTAATTTTCCCCAAGCGGGACCGATCCATAGATCCTCAATACCAGAGGATAAAAACAGAGAATCAGAAGCATTCCGGAAAATATGGTAACCAGCGCCATATATTTTCCTAAAATAATCTTCCACACAGACACCGGAGCCGTATATAATAACTGATCCGTCTTTGATCTGGCTTCCTCGGAAAATATTTTCATCGTTAAAATCGGTACACTGAGGAGAAAGATCATCAGGATCCCGCTAAGCACATAAGCCAGATACGGATATCCTGACATCATACCATAATATCTGAAATTCCATCCTGCAAAGAAAAGGTTGACTGCCAGAAACAGCCATCCGATCATGGAACGGAAATAGGAAGCCAATTCCTTTTTATAGACTGCAAACATAACTTACTCATCCCTCCCGTCATCCGGCGTTTCCAAGGCGTACGCCTCACTCGTCAATTTCAGATATACATCCTCGAAAGAAGTCTCCTCCACGTTTAATTCCAGAACGATCAATCCGCTTTCAGAACATTTTACAAAAATATCTTCCCTGATATCCTTGCCCGCCTCTGCCGTAATCCCTATTCTGCAGAACTCTATACTTTCTTCCAGCATCTTTTTTTCTTCGATTCCGTCTATCCGTCCGATCACCTTCTCCGCATTGCTGGAATTTCCCTTCACAACAAGGGTTAAACGCTGTTTTTCATTATATTGTTCTACCAGGTGATCAATATTATCATCGGCTGCAATTTTCCCCCTGGAGAGAATGATCACATGATCGCAGACCGCTCTTACCTCACTTAAAATGTGCGTACTTAATATGACCGTATGCTCCTCTCCCAATCTTCTGATCAGATCGCGCACTTCCACAATCTGCTTGGGATCCAGCCCCACCGTCGGTTCATCCAGAATGATGACCTTAGGACCTGCCAAAAGCGCCTGCGCCAGTCCCACACGCTGCTTATACCCTTTGGAAAGATTCTTGATCAGCCGTTCCTCCACCGTTTCAAGCTTTACGGTATCAATGATCTTACGGATCCTGTCCATCCTTTCAATCTTATCGATTCCCTTCAGCTCCGCTGCAAATTTCAGATATTCCATAACTGTCATATCCGGGTATAACGGCGGGATCTCCGGCAGATAGCCGATCAGTTTCTTTGCTTTTTCCGGAGATTTCATCATGCTGATATCGTCGATCAGTACAGAGCCTCTGGTCGGTGCAAGATATCCCGTGACCATATTCATCGTCGTGGATTTTCCGGCGCCGTTAGGTCCCAAAAAGCCATATACGCATCCCTCTTCCAGTTCAAATGAGATATCGTCCACAGCACAATAATCTCCGTATTTTTTTGTCAGATGTGTTACTTTGACCATATCAATAACCTTACCCTTCACATAACCTGCAAACTATGAACCATAGATATAATATCTGCAAAACAATCAATTGCTTTTTTCTGCTGCTAAGGACAATGGATATATTCCTGCATATCGTCCCATTTTGCAGCGATCTCATATGCCTCAGGCGCATCTTCCTTTAGACGGTTCAGACATTTGATGCAGAAGCGCTCCCTCTCCGTATAATTAAATCTGAGCACGTTCTTATGCCCCCAGATATGAGTAAATGCCTGCTGTCGATCCAATTCCTCCATAGCGGGAACAAACGGCGTAACAAACCGTCCCTCCCTTGCGGCGCACATGGGCAGAAGCCTTTGCTCCGCAAATACCATATGGCATAGATTTTCCTGCTGTTCCACGCAGTTTAGCATAAACCGCCGTGCTTCCTCCACATACCGGTTTTTCAGATTTTCATCCCTGAAATAGAGAAGCGCCGTATTGCATGGAAGGACATTCCAATTGAACGCCGGATCAAACTGATATTCCGGTTTCATCCTGAAAAATTCCCTTCCCGGATAGATCTCCTCCCGCAGCGGCTCCTCATGGATCACGCAGACATCCCTTCCCTGAAAAAAGGCGCTCATATCCTGCCATACAATAAGATCCAGATCAATCATCGCCACAGGAGCAGCAGCCTGTTTTAATGCCTCCAGCTTTCCCGCCGCCCAGAATACCGTAGGATTGATCCGTTCATCCACCTCCATGACCGTCACTCCCGCATCAAAAACAGGCAATAACCCCATATCCTCCAGAAATACTATTGCCTGTTCATCTGCAATCATTTGCACAGGACCATTGAACCTTTTCCACTCCTCCGCGGAAAGCAGAAGTGTGATTTTCTCAAAATCCTGCATATAATATTTTTTTTCTTTTTTTTGAGTAAAAAATGGTTTTGACCATATGGAATAAAATCCATTCACAATGCGAGTCTCTTTTCAGCGTCTATTATCGTCTTACCAAATCAAATCCAATCCATAACCAAGCGTGCCGTCTACCATATTATCCTCTTCCGTAAAATATATATCCATTTCATTCACAGCATAATAACCAAACTCCCCGTCGTCTTCCGGCAACCTTCCATAACCGTCCGCCAAATCCCAACGGCTGCCGGATAAACCGCGGTAGCTGCCTCCCTGTCCTCGATAACTGCCGGATAAGCTGCGGTAGCTGCCTCCTATACCTCGATAGCTGCCGGATAAACCGCGGTAACTGCCTCCTATTCCACGGTAACTGCCGGATAAGCTGCGGTAGCTGCCCCCTATACTACGATAACTGCCTAATAAATTACGATAGCTGCCTCCTATTCCATAATAACTACCAAATAAACCGCGGTAGCTGCCCCCTATTCCTCGGTAACTGCCTGATAAGCTGCGGTAACTGCCTCCTATACCATAGTAACTACCAAATAAGCTGCGATAGCTGCCCCCTATTCCTCGGTAACTGCCGGATAAACTGCGGTAGCTGCCCCCTATTCCTCGGTAACTGCCTAATAAACTGCGGTAGCTGCTTCCTATCCCACGGTAACTGCCGGATAAACTGCGGTAGCTGCCTCCTATCCCTCGATAACTGCCTAATAAATTACGATAGCTGCCTCCTATCCCGCGGTAACTGCCTAATAAACTACGATAACTGCCTACGCGGTAGCTGCCACGCAACCCACGGTAACTTCCATGAAAACTACTCCGCAGCCTGCGGTAACTTCCCCTCTGCGTCTCTCCCTGTCCACGAACAGTATCCTGATCCGGCTCCTGCGGTAAAAATGACGAATAATCCATCTTTTCCACCGGTCCACGTCCCCAGAAACAGACCATCTCCGGCGGGATAACTTCACAACCGTTATAAAACAGTTCATACCGCTTGTCCGCACTATTGAAATACATATGTTTTATATACAACCGTCCGCACTTTGCATGGAGTTTGATATACACCGGCGAACCATTATGCTCCTTAGTATAACAGACAGCCTGCTCCTCGCTGCAACGGAAAGCATATCCTCCCTGCGGCATAGCATCCTGAAGTTTTCGGTTCAATTCACCGTTCCACTCGATATAAACTGAAAAAGAATGGGTAGCTGCATCATAATTTACCCAATCGAAAAAGACATATCCGGCATGAAGTACCGGCAATCGGTTCATTCTAGTATTGTATGCTTCAATCGTCTCAGCATAACCCCTATTCAGCCAACCAAACAGTTTACCCATACTTTACCTCATCAGAATTGCAAACAAAAATGCAAAGGAATACTCCATTTTTATAATATAACAAAATGCGCTTTCAGGCAATCATTTTTGCTAAACTTGTCGAAATGAAAATACATTTTTATATATTTTTTCATTATTTTTGCATTTCAGCAGACCAAACAGAGGATTTTTTATAAGTCTTCCGGCATTGTTAAGCTCAAAAAACAAAAACACCGGCTCAATGCCGATGCTTTTGCCTTTAAAATTTCTTTATTTTCTAATTGCTAAGTCCAACTTAACAACAGGATTCTTTATCAAAGCCGGGATTGAATGCATAGAAGTTCTTGGAATCCAGCCTTTCCTGCGTCAGCCTGAGAGCTTCACCGAAACGGGAAGATTGAAGTAAAAAATTATCTGTTGATTTTCTGCATTTTCTTTATAATGGATTGCCAATACATTCGATCTTTTAAAACTCGAATTACCGTAATCGTGGAATCTTCCACGACAAAGAAGATTAAATATGTACTATAAGGTTTAAAATAAATGCTTAACCCCTCAATAATATATCCCGTTGCTTCATAGCCTTTTGGGAATAAATCCAGTTCCTTTATTGCTTTCTTTATCTTCTTTGAAAAATTTTCAGCATATTCACGGTATTTGAATGTATCGAGAATATACTTTTTTGTTGATTTAATATCCAAAAGTGCATCTTTTGAAATAATAATTTTGTATTTCTTTGGTTTTTCCATAGGCATTATATTTTGTCAATTTCCTCCCAGGCTTTATCAATAGTATAAACATCGCCTTTTTTCAGGCTTTCTATTCCTTTGGAGAGCTCGTCATATAATGCGCCTATGGCGGATTTTTCAGAATAATCTGTTTTAATAGCTTCATTGTTTATAATAACTTGTGTTGCCGGTGCCATAGTATCACTTCCTTTCGCTTTCTAATGATGCGCAGCTTCTATTTTCATTATACGGTATTAGCGTTGTCTTATCAACAGATTTTTATTCTTTTAGTTGCTTTTTTACAAAATGATTTTTATTGCATTTCCTCCTATAAATTGTGTATTTTAGGCTTTCATAGTGTTTGACGTTAAATATTCCATGTGATTTCAATGTTACCGTCTGCAATCCGAATAACTTTGATTAGGGTGTCAACTACCGCCTGTCTGTCTTCAAAAGAGAGCGTTTCCCATGCCTTTACATGGTTGGTTATCTGCTTTATTTTGCCCTCTGTGTCTGTGACATTTGCCGTAACAATTTCTTCCCGCAAGGCTTTTCGTTCTGTATCCAGTTCTGATACCTTTTCGTCTATGTACTTCATCAGAACGCCGCCTGCCCCGGACACTTTTGAGAGAAGTTCTTCAATTTCTTCCTCAATCTGTGTCAAACGGATTTTTTTAGTCATATTTTTTTGTGCTTCTCCAGTGTCGGTTACACAGGAGAGTAAGCCCTCTTTGAGGGCTGAAAACTCCGACAGTCTTTCTTTGATTGCGCCAAGCATATATTCTTCCAACACGTCAGCATAAATAGTACAGCCTGCGCCCTTGCAGTTCCCGTGATTTCCCGACTGGCTGCACACAAAATAACGTCCCCATTTTGTCTTTGCTTTGCGGATTATTAGGGCATAACCGCAGTTACCACATTTTACCTTGCCTACAAGCCATGAATTTTTCGGTTTACAGGTCTTTGTAGACTGCCTGTTGTTCAGACACCGTATACGGCAGGCTAACCACGTTTTAGAGGGAATAAAGCCCTTATGCGGTGCGAGGACGATTTCTTTGTCGGACAAATCGCATTGTTTCCTTGTAGTGGAAACTGTACCCTTGTAGAGGTAACAGGCATTGTACCCTGTAAAATCGCTTGCCGGGTTATAGATATTTGCGCCTTGACTTTGAAAGAACTGGTACACGTCAATGTCGGCTTCCACATACACAGGATTACGAAGCATTTCACTGATACGGGCAGTACTCCAATTTGCACCACGCAGATTTTTAATCTGGTGTTCATTCAAGTACCGCACAATATCTCCTAGGGAATTATCCGTGTCCGCAAACATGGAATAAATCAGCTTTAGCTGTTCACTTTCCTCAGGGACTTCCTCATACATGGAAGTACGGACATTATCAATGACCGTGTTTGTCAGACGATAGCCGTAGGGAATACGACCGCCCATGTAAAAACCACGCTTGCACCTTGCATAATAAGCGTCCGATACACGTTTCTGTATCGTTTCCCGTTCCAGTTGGGCAAACACGATACAGATATTTAACATTGCCCTGCCGATTGGCGTAGATGTGTCAAACTTTTCCGTGGAAGAAACAAACTCAACATGATATTTCTGGAATATTTCCATCATGTTTGCAAAGTCCAGAATAGAACGGCTGATACGGTCAAGTTTGTAGACAATGACACGCTTTATTTTGCCTGTGCGGATATCATTCATCATTTTTTCAAAGCCCGGTCGGTTTGTGTCCTTGCCCGAAAAACCTTTGTCTGTATATTCAATACAGGCTTCCCCGTGGGTTTCGTATCTGCAATATTCAAGCTGGCTTTCTACGGATATGCTATCCTTTTTTTCGATTGACTGTCTTGCATATAATGCGTCGTACATTTAGTATCTACCTCCCAAAACGTAAGACGCATATCCACAAAACAGATCATACCGTTTGTATGATTGTTTTGCAAGTGACTTACGCATATTTTTTGAAAATCTGATAGAGCCGGGTTGCTATTTCCAGTCGGGTTTCCTGCTCTGATTTTTTCTGAAAGGCGGGGTAGATATTGGTAACTGTCAGCTTCATTTTATCTTTGTGTATTTGAGCATCGGGTGTAGGAGCGTTATCCGTTTTTAGCATAAACTTTCTCCTTTGACGGTTTCCCTAAATTTTATGAGAAGTGGCAAGTACACTATAACGAAAATAGCGTAAATTACCCCTTTACCCTTACTACGCACGCAAAGTAAAATCTGGCAAGTTTTTTTGGAAATTTTATAAAAAGTTTAGAATAGCGGAATAGCAAGCATAGGGATTGAGTACTCAATCCCGTAAATTTTCACATTGTTGTCCTGCGGACTTGTGGAAATTTGCTTGTTGGGAAGTTTCCAAGCCAACTTTAGTTGGATTTACCCTTCTTAGAAAAGACGGAAAAACATCGGAATGACAGTCATCAAACTGCCTTTGCCCAGTGCTTATCCATTGAATTTATAGCCGACACCTAAAACGGTTTTTATATAGATTGGTTTTTTACTATCTGGTTCAATCTTTTTACGCAGGTTGTATATTACATTTACCACACTGGACTGGCAACTATCACTATCCATGTTCCAGACTGCTTCAAAGATTTGTTCCTGTGAAAATACCATGCCCGGATATGAAGCTAAGTACACAAGCGTACCATATTCAAGACGGGTAAGGTAAATATCAGTTCCGTCCCGGAGTACCCGGCGTTGGTGCTGTCTTATTTCTAGTCCCGGAAAAGAAAGAACAGGGTACGACGGGGCTGCATGACTTCAAGCTGTATGCTGTCAGCAAGGGCGGCTATAATTTTTTCAACTGCTTTTTCCTCCGTGTCATTGAATGTAAGCACCATTATTTTTCCTATATTACCACCTTCCGATATGTAAGTGTCCCCTGTTCTGTCAATCTTTCTATTTCCACTTGAAGTCAAGCTAAGACTTGAACAGGGCGGTTGTTCACTGTACAAAAACAAAAGCCAATAATCGCATTTCAAATCTGCGTGTTATCGGCTCTGCATCTTATGCGTCTGGCTCTTTGATGATATGTTGTTCTGTTCGATAAACCGGAATTGTCCAAGCAACATGAAAGATGCTTTTTGAACAAATCTAGTAATTTTAATACCGAATCATTCATTCTTAAAAATCGAGGCATATTCAGGATTTTCTATTCCATAAACATCTTTCAAAATACTTTCCATCAGATTACATTCTATCACAAGAACTGATTGTATATAATGGATACATTCTAAAATTCTTTCCTTTTGATAAACAGGTGCTGAGCAATCATTGAAATTTTCAAATAGTTTTTTAGCATTTTCTAATGAAATTGCGGTGTGAGTGTAGGCACATAGCTCTCCATACAATTCATATGCTTGCTCCCAATTGCCATATCCACTTTTTTCAAAAATAGATTTTCCATATTTTTCGTTCTTTTTTAGTTTTTCTAGTTCTTCAGCTTTTTTTTCTAATGTATTATCTCTAAAATGACTATCAGAATCTCCTCTATAAAACAAAAAAGCACTTTCCAATACATTTCTCAATTCTCTTAATGCCAAATCATACTGTCCATAACAAACAGAATATACTATCCAATCTAGTTGCATTGTTTGTGATGAAAGTCCGCAGAATAGTATTGAATTATCCCAATTTTTATTTCCTTCTCGTCTTAAATCCTTAAATATATGGTAAACGGAATGTAAAAATGAACCTGTCCAATACAGAACAATATCATCTAACCGACTTTTATCAAGAGCATTTAGTATTTCTGGACATTTTTGTATTTCATTCATTACCCCTATACTCATTGGATACATGCATGGCTCCATGTTATTAGTTTTTTCAGTTATCATTTTGTACAACCGCCTCCCTTAAATCCCGATTGATATTTCTAATTAAAAAATCACAATATATCATTTTCACAAATTCCGATTTGCCGATTTGTTAATCGTTTTGATTTTTCATTCCCAATCCTTTAATAACTGTTATCTGCAACTCCTTTGCGTTAATCAAACTTTCCTGTTTGCATTTTGGGCAGTAGAGAGGAAAGTTTTTCAATTCCGTATCTGTTCGTATCTGTAATCTTGTTTTATTTCCGCAGACAGGGCAGTGTACCCATTCTGCTCTATTGTTTATATCCATAAGTTACCTCGCTGATAACACCATCAAAGTAAACAAAATCCCCGTCGGGATAATTCCAAACAGCTTGAAATTTCGTAGGGTATTTAATGCCATTTGGGGAAAGCTGATAATCATTACAAATTGCAGACCACGGTACATATTCCATGCTTCCGTCCATTCCTGCAACTGCTCTGTCATTTGTGGTAAAAAAAATCATTTCATACTGTTCATTAAAGGTAAAGATACCGCTTGCTGTTTGTCCTTTGTAACTGATTGTTGCCCGCACTTCAAAATCGCTTATTTCCTCAAAGGCAATATAATCTTGCAATAGAATAGTGGGAGCAAACAGACTTTCCGCAAGAAAAGTAGCCAAACAGGCCTTATCCATATCTGCTCCCGTTTGGTCGAAAAGAGTAATAGCTTTTGCGATCATACCTTTCATGCCACCACTTCCATTTTGATAATAGTCGTAACCCTCAAAAGGAATACCAAACATACTACTGTCAATGAGTGCCATTCTGCAAGGTTCATTTATAAAATTGTATTGTGTGTAGTTGATCGTCAAAGTAGGACGGTCTTTACCTTGTGAAAAATTAACATTATGGTATTCCATTTTCAGATATGACATTTTCTGTGTTCCAATATAACCACAATTTTCAATATACTTTTGAATAGCTGTCGGCAAATATGAGAAATCCTTTTCTGTGAATATTTCATTATCAACTGGTAACTGATTTTTAGCCATAAGAGCAGTTATATCATTTTGAAATTGGTTTTTAACAGGCGAATAGGGAATATTAAACCATATTATCAATGTTCCGAAAATAACAAACAGTACGCTCAATACAATAAACATTTTTCTTTTTCTCACTTTCTTCATCAGCCTAATTCCTCCACATATTTTTCTACCCTTTCTATACCCACATACAGCTTAGAGTAAAGGTGGAAAAGTTGCTCAATTTCATTCTCGCTAAAATCTTCAAATAAGAGTTTCAAAGACTGTAAATGTCGTTTACCCATTTCTTCGGCATATTGTTTTACTTTATCGGTTAGCTCAATACAGACAGAATTATTTCCACCTAACAGTAAGCGGACGAATCCTTTCTTTTCAAGGGCTAAAGCTAATTTTTTTATGTTCTGTCTTGAACAGCCCATAAGGTTTCCGACATTTGTTAATGTTCGTGGCTCTGGACAGCAATCCACCATTGCAAGTAATAACCATTGCTTCATAGATATTTGTGTTTGAAGTTTTTCGCCCGCTGTCTGCATACGGTTTTGAAAAACAAAGATACTTGAAAATATTGCTTGTATTCTGTGTTCGGTATCGCAGTCGTATGCTTCAAAAATTTCTTTCATTTGTCTGTTCTCCAATCTAAGTAGTAATAAGTTACTTCCATTCAAGTATAGTAACTTGTTACTGCTTTGTCAATAGTTCTTCAAAACTTTTATCTAATTTCCTTCTTTCTAAAAGAACAAAATGACAGAAATATATCTTATTTTGTCTAATAGTAGGTACTGTGTAGACATATCCGAAAAGAGAAGTAGACAGTAAAATGAAAAAAGCGGATAGCTCCCCGAAAGGGGTGGCTATCCACTTTTGGGCTTGAAAAGATCTTTGTTATTCTTCCGCAGGTAAAAACACAAGCCCGGCAAATTCTTTTTATGCCTTTCCCAGACTATCAACGTCAAACAGCCAAGTCAAGGACGTAAACGCCGCTAAAGCGGTAAATCCTTGACTTGGCTGTCTGCCATTGATAAGGGGTAATTAAGGCATAAATGAATAACTATGTTGTCTACATTCTTTTTCCCTTCCATTCCTTTCCCGTGATAGGAAAAATCGGATTATCAGTTAAAGAACGGATAGGAAAGGAATAGTAAACTTGTCCTTTCTTTTGGTGCGAAAGCCTAAATCATAACTTTGAAGAAATGTGGGTATGCGCCTTAATGATTGTATTTTGTGTGTTCCGATTTACTACAATGTTCCCGGTTTGCTTCACCAAACCTCTGGAAATGCACGATTTCACGCTCCCTTAAGAACTTGATCGGTTCACATACCTCCGGTTCTTTTACAAGACGAAGGATGTTGTCATACGTCGTACGGGCTTTCTGTTCCGCTGCCATATCTTCGAATAAGTCCGTTATGATATCTCCCTTAGACTGGAATTCACATGCGTTAAACGGAACACCTCCAGCTGCCTGAGGCCAGATGCCTAACGTATGATCCACATAATATTTATCAAAACCGGAGGCCTCGATCTCATCCATGGAAAGATCTTTTGTCAGCTGATAAACAATCGCTGCCACCATTTCAAGGTGTGCGAGTTCTTCCGTTCCTATATCTGTCAAAACCCCTGCCACTTCACGATACGGAGTTGCATAACGCTGGGAAAGGTAGCGCATGGAAGCGCCCATTTCGCCATCCGGTCCGCCATACTGGCTTATGATGACCTGTGCGATCTTTGCGTTCGGTTTTGTGATCTTTACCGGAAACTGTAATCTTTTTTCATATTCCCACATACGATTTTCCTTTCTGCAATATACAATATTTCTTAATTAGCACATACTTCCCAAGGCATAGGTTCCGTTGCCCATTTCCAGCTGTCCCATGCTCCGTTTGCCATATCTTCCACTTTCAGGGGACCGTATTTCGTCGTATACTCTTTTTGAAGCATATCAAGATTTTTCTTAAAATGCGTAAAATATTCCATTACTTCTTGGTCATCCGGATGCGTATCCAGATAGAGATTTAAGTCTACCAAAGCGAAATCAAGCATCCCTATCTTCTGAATCAACTCATCCCGATTGTTTCTGCGGTCATAACCCGCCATATTTCTATATTGATTCATTTATTTTTCACCAGCCTTTCTGATTATCCAGCCTTCTTTCAGCATATTTTCCATGCACCTGATACGTAAAATGATTCTACCGTTTCCCGCAAAACGGAAGGTTTAATACGGGAAAAATAGTTCCGATACAGTATGCCTTTTCCAGATCCTCATAGATATCCGAATCCTTCTGCCATGGCACATATGCCATAGCAACTGATTTCATCTGCCTTCCATCCGCCATCGCATCATTACAGCTATGCTCGGTCATGGGACACATCCTGCCATGATTATTATTTCGGAAATTTTCCTGACAACAATTTTTCTGCATATTATCATCACATCATTCATATATTTTAATAGTATTCTATGCAGCGACCGCTTTCTGGTTCCTGTTTTTCTTTTGATTGCTATTTGCGCAGCGAGAGTATGTAAAATTGAATTTTGTAATTATCTGGTGAATTCTATAGTTGAATTTTTCTACGATATCTGCCGGATTCCCAAAAATCTTCCATCGACAATATATCATAACCATTGAATAATAATTGAAATATTTATCTAAAAAATTGCGCATACATAACTTTCACAAGAATTTTTTTAAACATAATACAGGGAGATTCTTATGAACGAAAATGAAATGAACCGTACCGAATGGCGGGACAACCGTGGCAATACAGTGGAAGAAAACGGACCGCTAACGCCTTCCGAACATGAAGACTTTCTTTTTTACAGCTGTCAGTTTTTGCACTTTCTGCGGCAGTTATATTTTTGTGATGCTGCATCAGGACGCCCAAAAATATAAGAAAGCCGCCATTTTACTTGCCTGCGTTGCCATCGGCACATTATTAATGATCATAATCACAGTACTGCACA
>DLOP01000145.1:10411-10974 GCA_002478505.1 Lachnospiraceae bacterium UBA7481 | reverse complement strand
CACTAATTTTGACCGGATACCGGAAGATCAACGCCGAATATCGGGAGATTTCCGATAGCGGATCATACGCTTCTTTAACTGCTTCCAGTCAAATGGAAGCAGCGGATAAAGATACCCTTTGCCGCCAAGCGTCTTATTAAAGATAAGGCAGGAGATGCAGATGAGCACTCCGGCAAGATATCCCCAGCCCCCAAAGACTGCCGTCAGGATCAGGGTCAGGATCCTCTGAAACTTGATCGCATATCCAAGTTCATAATTGGACTGCGTATAATTGGCAATTGCAACAAACGCCATATACAGCATAATCTCCCCTGCGAACCATCCACTGTTAACTGCAAACTCCCCAAGTACCAGCGCCGCCAGAACACTGAGCGGCGTGCTTAGCATATTGGGCGTATTGACCGCCGCCAGCCTCAACCCGTCGATGGCAAGCTCCAAAAGCAAAAACTGCCACAGGATCGGCAGATTGACCGGATCCTTCAGCTGGATAAAGGCAAACGTCTCCGGGATCCACTCCGGGTGCATCATCAAAAGCAAAAATGTGGGCGTCAGAAGATAGGTGA
>DLOP01000145.1:0-10297 GCA_002478505.1 Lachnospiraceae bacterium UBA7481 | reverse complement strand
TATTTCCCTCCAGAATATGCGCCGCTGCCGTATCCGGACGCTCCGTATATTTAAACTTCGGATAGGGATTAAACCATGGTTTCTTATAGAGACATTCCGCCAGTGTCTCCTGATTCATGGAAAGGGCGTCTATCCGGATATCCTGTATCTTCTTTTTAACGGTCTCCAACAATTTCTCGTCCGCCCGTCCCTGCATATAGCAGATGACAATGTCAGTTTTTGAAGATTCTCCGGCATTTAGCAGTTCCATACAAAGTTCCGTGCTCCGGATCCTGCGGCGGATCAATGCCGTATTACATACAACGGTTTCCACAAAACCGTCCTTAGAGCCTCTCAGCGCCTTGTCCTTCTCTGGTTCCTCCACACCTCTTGCCGGATAAGTTCTTGCATCGATCAGGATACACTGGTCAAATCCCTCAATAAACAAAGCAAAAGTACCCGCTAAGATAAAATAGATAACCTGATCAAAATCCGACTGAACGTCTACTTCCACATAAGGCATAAACTGTTGTGTCATTCCACTGATATCCTTCGGCATATCCTCTGCCTTAAGTTCCATCAAAAACTGCAGAAACTTCTGCATCATCTCATCTTTGCAGAAACCGTCGACCAGATACATGCAGGCATTCCTGCCGCCGATCGTGATCTCCCTGCTGACAATATCATAACTGTTTTTGATGCCTATATGGGAATTTAAAAATGCAATATTATCTTTCACATTAATGCTGACTTTTGACATGATATTCTCCATTCCGAAGCATGTTTTTTCACTCGTCAATTCTACTGCTTGCAACGTTTTTGCACATACAACCTTGTAAAATATAAGGACGGGCATGATTATTTTCCCCATACGTCCAATATATATACCCTGAAAATCGGGTAGGAGGTAGATAATTATTTTATCTACCGACCTCCCACACCACCGTACGTACGGTTCCGTATACGGCGGTTCCTTAGTTTTCACATACTTTCAGATAAAACTCTGTGAATGTTGGATATCCAAGTTCACGGAGTTTCTTATTGTTAAATGCAGTCTGCAATACGAAATATCCACCACAATACCAGTTTCCATTTCGCATGTTGGCACATATCCATGCCCTTTCTTCCTCTACACCCAACTTCTTTAATTCCTTGAATTTCGTTCTGACTTTCTTCCATTGTTTCCAGTAAATAGTTCTTATCTTATGTCTTAGCCATTCATCGCTTTCCCTCATAAGTCCTTTCATATCAGCAAGTGAGAAATAATTTACCCATCCTCTGACAAACCATGTCAGTTTCATGGCTCTGTATTCATTTCCCCATCCGTTACTTCTTTTTGTCAGTTCTCTGATTTTATCTTTCATCTTTGCCACTGACTTTGGATGTACCCGAAATCTACATTTCCCTTTGTAACGGTAAAATGCGTATCCAAGGTATTTTACTTTACTGATATGCGCCACACTTGTTTTCTTTCGGTTCACTTTCAGAAAAAGTTTCCCCTCAATAAACGGAATGATATTTCCAAGGGTTCTCTCTGCACTCTTTCTGCTTTTACAGAATATCATGCAGTCATCCGCATACCGCACAAATCTGTGCCCCCTGCGTGAAAGTTCCTTATCCATCTCATTCAGCATGATGTTACTAAGTAACGGACTTAATGGTCCACCTTGTGGCATCCCTGTTTCCGTCTTTTCAAACACCCCTCTGCTGATAACTCCTGCATTGAGGTATTTGTGTATCAGCGATATTACCCGCCCGTCTTTGATGGTTCTTGATAACACCTCTATCAGTTTACTCTGGCATACCGTATCAAAGAATTTCTCTAAATCCATATCCACGACATACACATATCCATCATTGACGTTCTGCTGACATTGTTTCAGTGCGTCATGCGCACCTCTCTTTGGTCGGAAGCCAAAACTGTTCTCCGAAAACTGTTCCTCATAAATCGGGGACAGCACCTGTGTAATTGCCTGTTGAATTACCCTGTCAACCACTGTCGGTACTCCCAGTTTTCGGAATTCGCCTTTTGTTTCTTTGGGTATCTCTACCCTGCGGACAGGATTGGGTTTGTATTTCCCATCCTTTAACTGCTGAATTAGTTGCACTTGGTTATTTCTGAGAAACGGCAGAAGTTCATCCACGTTCATCCCATCCACACCGCCTGCTCCTTTATTAGATTTTACTTTTCTGTATGCATTGTTTAGATTAGTTGTTTGTAAAATCCTCTCCAGCAGTCCGTCCGTCTGAAAGTCTGTGTTGATGCGGTTGTTTTCAGTAATCCTCTGACAGGCGGACACTTCTGCATACTCTTTCGATTCCGTCGATACCATTTGCAGATAGTCCTCAATATGAAGTTGTCTGTCCTTAAATCTGTCATTAGTCACATTCATTTACTCACATCTCCTAAAGTTCAGTCCTTCCCATTATGTTTGCAACCACAATGGTACTATGACCTCTGCTGACTTCTCGTCATTCGTTGTTACTACAAGTTTCATACTCCGTTTCCACCTGCTGACGAGACCTCCCTTGGTACCACACGTTTCTTTCTCTCCATCTATCTGCCACATTTACCACAGTTAATTCCGGGTAGTTATTGGACTTTGGTTTGTATTGCAACCTTATCCTTAACTGTAGCCTGATGTGATTTCTGTACGTCAGACCAGAGATTTGCCGCCACCTTCCTTCAGATTCCACCTCACGATGGACACCCTTGGTCTTGGCTGTATCCTTCCCACTACCAGGGCGGATTGGGGACTTTCACCCGTTAGAAACGTGCGCCGCAAGGCGCACAACAAAAAAGAGCCTGATATCCTCAAGCTCTTCCAATCTGTATTGCCTCTGATCAATGCATTTATACTGCCTGATACGCTTACAAATATGCGCTAGACTTTCCCCGTACTTCCAAATCCGCCTCGGTCCGGTCCTTCCAGAACCGCCGTTTCCTCAAACACGATGGTCGGCTGGTTCTCCACAATACGGAACTGGCAGATCCGGTCATTGACATTGATCTGCGTATCCCGCACCGCATAAACCGGCATAAACCACTGGTCATTATCACCGGAATATGTATAATCAATGACTCCCATATGATTCGTCTGTATGATGCCAAAATTTTTAAAAGTGGAGCTTCTCGGCACCACATGTGCCTCATAGCCTTTCGGAAGCTGCATACCTACTCCCAGCGGAACCAGCTTAAACTCTCCTGCTTTTAAGGTGATATCTTCCGCGCTTCTTAAGTCGATCCAGTCCGATTTTCCATCGATATAGCGCAGCTTATCAATTTTATCCGAGAAATATTTTATCTTAATTTTCTGCATGTTTCTACCATCCTCATATATTTCACACTAGCTATCGCATCCGCAGGATACCTGTCCTTCACACGCCATCCGTCCGGTGTCCGCCTCCCTATCGGAAACCGAAGCATAATCCTTGCAGTGAAGCACGGGATCCCGCGGATCCGTCTGCACCAGCGATGCCTGCACATTGATCACCCTTTGGTTTTTACTGCCCTTCCAAAGCAGCGTATTATCCTTCTGCGCCTGGATAAATTCCCCATCCACGACTACATCCAGATACTGCATCACCGGCTCCTCATAAATCTGCTCCCATAACGCGCCGGTATAAAGCCATATTGTTTTATCCGGATATTTTTCTTTTACTTCTTTTGCAAAGTTCTGCACCTCAGAACGGTTTGCGGAATGTAAGGGATCGCCGCCGGAAAAGGTAATGCCGGAAATATAAGATTTATCCAACTGATCGAATATCTCTTTTTTTGCCTTTTCATCAAACAACAACCCGCCGTCCGGATCCCAAGTAACCGGATTATGACAGCCCTTACAGCAATGGGAGCATCCGGCAACCCACAGGACGACACGCAGACCGTCGCCATTGAGCATATCATCCTTTGTTATATTATGGTATCTCATCCCTACATACTCTTCCTTTCAGCAATCTCCGCCATTTTCGCGTCATTCAGTCTGGTATCCCCATGCACCCGGGAATAAGACAGATAACCATTCATACGGTCGATCTTTGTCAGATTCTTACTGCCGCATACGGGACAGACATCCATTTCCAGCTCCTGATGACCGCAGTCGTCACAATATGCGAGAGACAGATTGACGCCCTCATAGAAACCATAATCCATCGCCCTTCTGATCAGCGTCTTGATTGCTTCTATGTTATAATCGATGGGATATTTTACATACTGGATCTTTCCGCCGTTTAACATCTCCCAGAAGCGGTTTTCCAGATCCTGTTTCTCGATCGGCGTGATATCCTCCGTTACATGGCAATGGAAGCTGTTGCTGACATATTCACGGTCGGACACACCTTCCACAATACCGTATTTTTCGCGGAACTGCTTGATCTGCAGACCGCAAAGATTTTCCGCCGGCGTTCCGTAAATAGCATAAAGATTGCCATCCTCAGCCTTAAACTCCGCTATCCTTTTATTGATAAATTCCATGACCTCCAATGCAAATTTTCCATCCTGCACCAGAGATTTGCCATTGTAAAGCATCTGCATCTCATTTAATGCCGTAATGCCAAAGGACGCTGTCGCCGCTTTCAGCAGCGGTTTGATCTTATCCGTAAGCTTCAGGTCACCGTACAAAAATCCCCCCTCACAGTATGCCAATGGATTAGTAGAGGCACGCATTTCCCCAAGATAAGCATATGTGCGGATATGGAGCTGCCGGATAAGATTCAGATAATAATCCAGAACCTCATAAAAATCCCTGTTTTCCTGTTTTGCTTTGGCAAGGATCATCGGCAGATGGAGCGAAACCGCGCCGATATTAAATCTGCCCACAAATACCGGAGCATCCTGCTCATCCGCCGGATGCATGCCGCCGCGTTCATACCACGGAGAAAGAAACGCCCGGCAGCCCATGGGTGAGATCACTTTGCCGTACTGCTTATACATACTTGCAATATAACCCTTGCCGGTCAGACTCAGCCAGTCAGGATACATCGTTTTTGCGGAGCATTGTACACCCGCTTCAAAGACGTCTTCCAACGGCTTCCCCGGTCCGTGGAGGTTTTCATCATATAAAAATACGATTTTCGGAAACAGCACCGGCTTTCTGCACTCTTTCTTGCCCTGTCCCTTTCTTCTGACATTCAGCATGGAGATCGTCGCCTGCTTCTCAAACCTGCCTGTTCCGATACCTGCAGTCACCGTGATGAACGGATAATCGCCACGGCTGGACGCCACGGTATTGAACTTATACTCCCATCCCTGAAAGCCCTGTTCAAATTCCCTGACAACGTCGTTCCACGCAGTTTCTTCCGCCTTCTTTTCTTCCACGCCGAGATTCATATATTTTTTGATATATTTGATATAAGATTTCTCTGCATACGGCGATAATATCTTATCTACTTCCGGAACAGTAAATCCGCCGTACTGCTGGCTTGCAGCGCTCAGTACAATATCGCCGATTACGTCAAACGCCACGTCCAGAGTCTTCGGCTCATTATACCAGATATTGCCCATCTCAAATCCGCCGCTCAGAACCTTCTGCACATTAAAAAGACAGCAGTTCATCGTATCGCGTCTTGCGGACATATCATGGACATAAATATAGCCGTCGCGGCATGCCTGCAATTCCTCTGTCGTCAGGAAAAATTTCTGATACAGTTCCTTATTCAGCTGATTGAAGATCAGGCTTCTCTTAGTCGATACAAGGGCAGAATCCGTATTGGCATTTTCTTTGTCGCCGACATACATGATGGACTGGCTCTTTTTATAGACATCATCCAGCATCCTGACAAAATCCTGCTTATAATTCCGGTAATCCCGATAGCTTTTTGCCACGATCGGTTTCACTTCTTCCAATGCGCTTTCTACAATATTGTGCATAATGGGGATAGGGATCTTGTCCGTATCCATCTCGTCCACTTTTTCCACTACATAAGCGCAGATCTGCTTTTTCTCATCCTCCGTAAAATTGGTCAATGCACGATAAGCGGACTTACCGACAGCGTCGATCACCTTCTGGACATTGAACTCCTCCAGACAGTTATCCTTCTTCACTACCTTGACCTGCCGCTTCGGTCGGTACATCTCCCCATAATTGATTTCCTGCTGTTCTGCCATCCCTGCTTTTCTCCTTCCTGATACCGTTCATACCCACTTGTTTATAACAGCCGCGGTCGGACAAAGTATTATCCCAAACGCTTTATCTTGTTATTTCATTTTGGACGGGCACAATATCTTGTGTGCATTTTTTATTATAGCCACTAAATAATCTGATGTCAATAAAAGGATTGCAAGATTTTAAATTTGGATATGTAATCAATAAAAGACAGCCCTCCGGCTGCCTTTCTTCATGTCTGTATTTTTATGAGTAGAGATTAATAATCTCTCTTAGATATGCTTCGTACTCTTTTACCGCAGTCTCCGGCGACAGGATCTTCACTCTGCTGCCTAATCCTGCAAGCCAGCCATAAAACTGACTGCTCAATGCCACCTCAATCCTCACCGTAAAATATTCCCCATCTGCCTTGCGGATCGGAAGTTCCTTTCCGAAACGGTCTATCACCACACCGGCCAGACTATTGTGACATTCCAGCAGGACGGATGTTTTCGTTCCACCGAACATCCCAAATGCGGCATTCGTATATTCCGCAATGTCGAAGTCCTGAAAAAGTTCCTGCGCCTGACGGTCACTCTTCAGGATCTCTATCTTCTTCATCCTGTCCACACGGTAATGCCGGATCTCACCGATCTGTTCATCCACTCCGATCAGATAATAATTATCATTCTGCCACGTCAGGTAGTAAGGGCTGACAAGGTATGGTTCCCCGCCTTTCTTATACTGCAGCTCCTTGCCAACGGTATATTCATAATACTGAAAGGAGATTCCCTTATTGTCCTGTATGGCTCTATGGATCATATCCACACTATAATAAACAGTCTCATTCTCCGCTTTAGCGCGATTGCCCACATAGACTGTCCTCTGCAGCTGTGAAGCATCATGCCTGCCTGCCATGCCTTCCAGTTTTTTGATCAATTCTCTCGATTTCTTCTTTGTCAGAAAACGGGAAGACTGTACCATATCCACAAGGATCTTCAGCTCAGCCAATTCAAACTCTCTGGATGCCAGATAATAACCGCCCTCCGTTCTGGAAGGCAGATACTCGATATCCATCCCAAACTGCCTGAGGCACTCCATATCGCTGTAGATCGACTTGCGCTCCGCCTTGATATCCAGCTTTTCCAGCTGCTCGATCAACGCTTTGGTGGTAATCGGATGATCAACATCCGTATGATCTTTCAGGATCTGTGCAATATATAATAATTTTAATTTCTGGTTCTCTGATTTTGCCATATTATCCGACTATGCCTGTCTTACTCATCCGGATCGGCCTGTGCTGCCTCATCCATTCCCTCATTCCACAGCTAAACTGCCGAGCCGCATTATTCTTCTATGTTCTCCTGCTTGGCATCTCCCGTCAGCTCTGCGCCGGCAGCTTCAAGTTCCAACTTAGCATTCTTGCGTTTCCTCATGGTTACACCAAGAAAACATGCCACAAGCACAACGACAACACTCACTCCAAAAACTACCAGATACTCCAAGAAAACATTGGTAAACGCAACCGCATTATTTGCACTCATAATGACTGCCCCTTTCAGTATACTTTTATTATGTGTATTTTACAACGATTCCATAACATCGTCAAGAAGCCCGTCGCCATCCGCAGCCGCTGTCGCAAGTCCGTCACATCGCTCGTTTTCAGGATGACCGGCATGTCCCTTTACCCAGATGAAATGAACCTTATGGGACTCCATCGCCTTTAACAGCCGCTTCCAGAGATCAATATTTTTTACAGGTTCATTGCCGCTGCGCTTCCAACCCTTTCTGATCCATCCCTCCACCCAATGCTGGTTAAATGCATCCGTCAGATATTTGGAATCCGAATAAAGATCAACCTCGCAGGATTTCGTCAATGCCTCCAGTCCCACAATGGCTGCCATCAACTCCATACGGTTGTTAGTAGTCTTTTTATATCCGGCGCTGTATTCACGCTCATGCAGCGTCCCTTTGGAATCCACAAATTGCAGGATCACGCCATAGCCTCCCGGCCCGTCGGGATTTCCCCTGGCAGCGCCATCCGTATATATCGTTACCTTCATAACGCACCTCCTCTCTTTTCCCACTGTCCCGATCTGATAAATTCCTGCGCCATCGCTTCCGCATCCTCAACAAGTCCGGCATCATATCCCATAAGCTGTAACAGCCTGATCGCATTTCTGGATTCCGCGCGCCCCTTTAGAAGCCGGTAGCTGAACTTAATATCCTGCCCCTCCACGGTCTCTGTAAAATGATAATTCTCGTACCATTGCTCCAAAAGCATCGTTAACTCTATATCATGTGTCGCCGCCACACAGCTTACCCCCCGTTTTGCAAGCGACTTAAGGATCTGCGCCGATGCAGCGATCCGCTCTACCGTATTGGTTCCACGCAGCACTTCGTCAATAAAGCAAAGCACCGGCAGTCCCTCCCTGGCGCTTCCTTCGATGATGCGTTTCATTGCTTTGATCTCCACCATAAAATAACTATCCCCGCCGCTCAGATCGTCCGTCAGCGCCATGGAAGAATAGATCCTGTAAAATAAAGTCTGAAACTTCTTTGCACACGCCATATGAACTGTCTGTGCCAAAAGCTGGTTAAGCGCCATGGTCTTTAAAAAAGTAGACTTGCCGGAGGCATTGGAACCGGTGATCAGCATAGACCCCCGCAGCTCATAGCTGTTTCTTACCGGCTTTTGCAGCATCGGATGGTACCCATCAATCACCGCCTGTCCGATTCCGGGAGATCTCCATTTGTCATCTGTTGCTGTCCCGTTTCCTTCCGATATTCCATCTCCAACACTCCTTGTATCTTCGTTCATAAATTCCGGAATACAGTATCCCTCATTCTGTTTTAAGTATGTCCTGTAAGAACCGAGCGCGATCATCGTCTCCAGATAACCCAGCGCAGCATTTAACCGGTCGATCTCCCCTTCCCTGCTCTCTACCATAGCAATCATGCTGTTTAAGCTGATCAGATCAAAATGAAACACCATATTCACATAGTCCCGCAGGAGTTCCATAGGATTGCCGCTTCCCACTTCACTGGCAAATACAAACCGCGCTTTTTTTAAAAACGGAAGAAATGTTTTTGTGATTTCTCTGATTTCAGACATCTGCCCGCTGCAGACCTCCAGATCGATCTGCCCAACTGCTTTACCGGCAAAGATCAGCCTGACAAGATAACGCAGACTGGATAAATACGGCCGCAGCCTTCCTTTTTGATTAAAATAATGAAAAATATTATAAGCAATGACCGCGATCAGCATGATCAGACCTGCTCCGGTCTTTACAAACAAAAGAATTACCGACAGTATTACAAGACAAAGCGGCAGCCAGGCAGCCGGTCCCGTTTTTCTTTTTCCATATGCCTCGCGCAGAAAGCCGAGATAATCATACAGCGAATATTGATCCTTCTTCCCCATCCGCATAAAGATCATCTGCAAAGAACGGCGTTTATCCTCATGGTCCATAAAATACAGGATTTCCTGTTCTCTGACAAGAAGCTCCTCCTCGCGGTCCGCCGGCGTACGAAGTGTATGATAGAGATATTCCTCTCCCGATGCTGAATAGGTATGATTCATCATTGCAAAGATCTGATCCATGCCCAGATCGTTCCATGTAATATCATCAATCCCCTTCCCGTCATCATGCGCCCTGTAATATGCCGGAATACATTCCATGCGCAGCAGATCTTTCTTTAATGTGGGCAGCTGCCCGTATTCCTTCTGCAGCCTCTTCTGACAATTTTTCCGTAATTTCTTCTTCTCCTGCCATCCGCAAAAACAGACAACCAGAAACAGTCCCAACAAAATGACTGCCCATACTTCATAATTCATCTGATATTGATAACCATGCCTTTCTGTTTATCTTTAATTTCATATCTCACAAATTACTTAATATCTTAAATATCATATCTTATAAGTTTCTTTTATCCCAAATCTCAGTCATCTCGTTCAGTACCGTCATTCCTTTACAATATCATTTCATCCGGCAAAATCAGGTCCGAAACTTTCCGGCAGCAGCTCGCTGAGTTTCATCTTTTTGTAATCCGTCTCCGATCTTGCAATGATCACCCACATCTGCTCAGGATCGCAAAACTCACGTAAAACCTGACGGCAAATCCCACAGGGAAATGTATAATTCGGTTTTTTATCCCTCATGCCGCCGATAATGGCGATCGCCTTAAAACGTCCTTCTCCTTCACTGACTGCCTTGAAAACCGCTGTTCTTTCTGCA
>DLOP01000147.1:17177-17640 GCA_002478505.1 Lachnospiraceae bacterium UBA7481 | reverse complement strand
CAAAAAAGGATACCACCAGAAGCGTGGCGCACATTGATAAGAACTTTTTTGTATAATACATAACCATGTTCTCGTGCCCCTTTCCCCTCTGATGGCATCCTTTGTCTTAGGCGCAGGATCACCTGCCGCCAAATATATTATTTATAATACAGCTTTGCAAAATCCTGCACATAGATCGGATAAAATTCNNTCTTTTCATTGATCGCCACAAATGACGGCAGATCCTGAATATATACATTGGCCGCTTCCGTTGACAAAATACGCAGACATTCTTTATAGTATTCTGTCTGTTTCGCGTCATCCACCGTAGAGATGGCGTTAGCAAATGCCACATCATAATCAGCCGAATTAAAGTTAATAAAGTTTTTGCCATTATCTGATACAAAACGCTGTAACAGCGCCCTTGCGGTCAGTTCGCTGGCATCCACGCCCACAACGGTTGCCTCAAAATTGCGTCCCACAT
>DLOP01000147.1:16931-17098 GCA_002478505.1 Lachnospiraceae bacterium UBA7481 | reverse complement strand
TGGGGTGCATAATTGGAAGGCACCGTAATAGAGAAGGAAAATCCATCCGGATAACCTGCATCAGCCAAAAGATTTTTTGCCATTTCCGGATCCCGATCATAGGTATGATTTAAACTTTCCTCATAATATTTACCAAAAGCCGGGAACACACTGCTTCCAAGCTCCGT
>DLOP01000147.1:16419-16783 GCA_002478505.1 Lachnospiraceae bacterium UBA7481 | reverse complement strand
TCCTTCACCTGAGAATCCGTAATACGGCAGTACATATCGATGGAACCACCCAACAGCTCCATTGTGATCGCGTCCGGATTGGCGCAGATCTTCAGGGTGACATTACGGATATGCGCCGGTTCGCCCCAATATCCGTCATAGGCTTCCAGCACAATGGACTCCTGCGGCGTCCTGCTGACAAAACGATACGGGCCGGTCCCAATCACCACATTGTTGGGATCCGTATTGGATGCCGGCAGGATTGCCGTCGTCATGGACGCTAAGAACTCCGTATCCGGCTCGTTTAATGTAATCACGACCGTCCTCTCATCCGTTTTCTCAACACCTGCAATATTGGAAAATGCCGCCACCAGCGGTTCTCCTG
>DLOP01000147.1:13126-16348 GCA_002478505.1 Lachnospiraceae bacterium UBA7481 | reverse complement strand
TAAAGGTATAAACCTTTCCGTCCTCGCTTATGACATGGGATTCGGCTAAGGCATCATTCAAATTACCCTCGGAATCGTATTTCACAAGTCCCTCATAGATATTGAACAGGATCTCATCTGTTCCTGCCGCGTTCACGATGTGCGGGTCAAGACCGTCTTCCAAATCCTGTGGAATACCAATGGTAATCGAATCCAAAGAAGTGCCTCCAGCCTTATCGCCTGAGCATCCGCCCAGTGCAATAGTCGTCGTCATAAGCATACCTGCCAAAAACAGACCAAACAGTCTCTTTCCTGCTTTCATGCTTGTTCCTCCTTTGAAATATTTAATTGTCGTGCATATTGTATTACGAATTCGATAAAATTGCAACATTTTTTTGCAAATACCCTGCCGCTTATTTACCAGTTCTCATATGCCGCTTCCGTCAGGGTGATCCCATTAGCGCCCAGCGGAACCTCATGATCCAGTCCCACAAATTTACCGTTCTGCTGCCACAAAACTTCCTTGACAAAGGCATACTTTTCCTCGTCCCATGTCGTAAAATCATCCAGCACCAGCCCACCGGTATCACCGGAATTGGCATTAAAACACCAGAAGGTATAATGCAGATGATATTTCCCGATCAGGGTTCTGAGATGCGTCATCCAGGTCAGATTCGGCTCGCGCATAAATCCGCCCCACTCCCCGATCAAAAGAGGCGCAGTGCCGTCCTCATAGATATAGAACCAGTTATCACGCCAGCAGTCCTCCATCAGGGAATCATAATCATACCCATCATAAAACCATGGCTGCTGAAAGACCGTAGGCCCGTAATCATGGGGAGAATAGACCAGCTTATTATTAAATCCACCCAGATCCACCGGGTAATCCCTGACGCCGCGCAGATTGCCGCCCCACCAGTTAAAATAATAATCATCCTCATCCGTGGAATGATAATCGCCATTGGATGCAAGGTCCACCGGATAGATCTCCAGACCTTCTATTAAGATCAATACATTCGGATTGACCGCAAGGATCTGTGCCGCCGTCTTTTCCGCAACATATTTCCAATTATTCGAATCTGTCGAATCGTTCCAGATCGCCTTATTTTGTTCATACGGCTTACCATGCGGTTCATTCTCCAGATCAAACGCAATGATGGTATCGTTGTCCTTATACCGGTCAGCCACCCATACCCACGCTTCTATAAAATCTGCCTCGTCGATCTCTCCGTCTACCCATAGATTGACCGTATGCCCCGACGCATTGGTCATGGCGCAGTGGGTATCCAGCAGTACTTTGATACCGTTCTGTTCGCACAGATCCAGAACATAATCAAAGATCTCCAGCGAAGTCATACCCACCAGATAATCATTGGTCGCCTGATTAAAATTCGCCGTAGGATACTCCCCATTCTTCCACTGCAATAATAACTGCGTGGAAATAGGGATCCTTAAAATATTAAATCCGTGATCGGCAATCGCCTTGATAGAGCTGTTCAGATCACAAGTCCAAAGTCCGTCAAAACAATTTGTGCCGGTATTATAACCAAACCAGTTGATACCGGTCAGCCAGACCGGTTTTCCGCTGGCATCAACGATCCGGTTGCCTTCCACAAAAAGCCAGTCCCCATCCGTTGACTGGGAAGCGTTGCTGGTAAATACCACCGGAGCTCCCTCCGAAGTATCCTGTCCGGATACATCAGCCCCGTTCTCTGTCTGGTCCGCCGCACCGGTATCCTGTCCACCTTCCTCTTTCATGCTCTGCACAGTGCCCTCCTGCGCCGAATTACCGGCAGAAGCCATATTTTCTCCACTTTCCGTCACCCCGGGCTGCCCTGACATATCTGCAGACTGGTCTGCTCTTTTGCCCGTCCGCGCCAGAAACACCGTAAATACCGTGAGAAAAATGACGCCCAGAACGCCGCAGAAGATAAAAATTCCTTTTTCAATTTTTGACTGATCCATCCACCCATCCCCAATCTTTTTATAAGTACAGAATACCATATAATTTTTAACAAATAAAGAAGATATTACTACCAGCCTCTTCCATATTTTCCATAAATAATGACGAAATTCAGAAATTTATGGATATTTTTAAAAAATATAGTATAATATAGCCAGAAAGGAATATTCTTATGAAAAAATATAAACCAATAATAATCTTTTTAATATTTTCTATTGTCGTCCTTTTAATCGCCGGACTTGTATATATGCGGGACAGCCTCGCAGCATCAAGCAACGCTGTTGTATCTGTCTCTACTGCATCAACGCCGCCAGATGCAGACGGCATTTCCCAAAATACGGTTTCCGGCGGGGATATCTCTTTATCCGCCAATGTTTCGGACGATTCGGTTCCACTGGAACCCGTGTCAGAGGAATATGATATTCATCTTATGATGGTGGGCGACAATCTGCTGCATATGGGAGTTGTCCAAACCGGAAGGCAAAATGACGGCTCATACGACTATTCCTGCCTTTATGAGGGCATCAGCGATTTCCTTGATGCGGCAGATATCAGCATGATCAATCAGGAAACGATCCTTGGCGGCAATGAGCTTGGATTCTCCGGCTATCCTAACTTTAACTCCCCGACAGAAGTGGGAGATACGCTTGCCAAAGTCGGCTTTGACGTCGTCCTGCACGCCTCCAATCATGCCGCTGACCAGGGAGGCCGCGGTCTGTTGAACTGCGTGGAATTTTGGGAGACAGAACATCCCGAAATCCTTATGGTCGGCATCAACGGTTCCACTCCGGAGGATGATGACACTGTTTCCGCAAGTGCAAACGATCTGTCAGATACCATCCCAATCATTGAGGTGCAGGGCGTTACCTTTGCTATCCTTAACTATACGTATGGTCCGAATATGGGTTCCATACCATCAGACATCTTCGGTCACCTGAATATCCTTTGCGCGTGGAATGAATCCAACAGATATATCGATTATACAAAGCTGAATCCGCAGGTGTTGGAAGATATCCGGCTGGCGGACGAGCTTGCGGATATTGTCATCGTATGCCCGCACTGGGGTACGGAATATACCACTAAACCTTCCACCTATCAGGAAACCTTCGCCATGCAAATGACGGAGGCCGGGGCCGACCTGATCATCGGCACGCATCCGCATGTCATACAGCCGGTGGAATGGATTACTGCCGAAAACGGCAACCGTGCGCTCTGCTATTACTCCCTTGGCAATTATGTCTCCACACAGAAGCAGTGTCTCTGTATGCTGGAAGCCATGG
>DLOP01000147.1:8302-12933 GCA_002478505.1 Lachnospiraceae bacterium UBA7481 | reverse complement strand
GTGCTGAGTGAAAATGCGATCCTCGCCGGGGAAGCGCTTGGATACCATGATTAAGAGGCTATATAATGCATTATATCAGAATTTTTTTATATGCTTAAAAGTTAAATAAATTCATATCAAAATCTTCAGGAACAATCGTCGAGTTATAAAGGAACCATTTACCACCGTCTCTTCCCGCCATAATCAGTTCCGCTCTGTCGAGCGTAGCATTGTCTCCTTCGTAATGTTCCTCTAATACATACATACAAGCGTCTGAAATATTCGCAGGCGGTATTTCGCTGCCCCAGAGGATCATGGAAAAGGCTGCCAGTTCATTTTCTGAAAGCTCCTGCTTCACAGTTATGGTATAAGTAACCGATAAACTGTCGCCAAAAAGGGAATGTATCATTTCACTGTATTCTTCTGCGTCGTCCGCACCATCGTAGTAACAAGCTTTCTCCAATGCATAATCCCTGATTGCGGGATGAAAAGCCATATAAGCCTCTTCTACGTCAAAATCTTCAAATGAATACAGAAAATGTTCTATCGCTTCTGTAGCGGAAGAATATCCCCCAGCGCTTGAATACGTCGGCTGTACATATAATGTATCGCTAATTACTTCTTCCGAATTGATATCAATAATGTACCACTTGCCATCTTCTTCTCCCACAAAATAGTTTTCCACCATAACTACGGTCCCATTGCTTCCCGTAAAAGTTTCTTTTAGATCAAATTGCCATACGCTCCGCATACCAAAATCAAACTCTGTATCAAAATAATCTTCTATTTGACGAAGAATGGAGTTCCACTCTCTTTCTTTCAGATAAGTTATCTCCAGAATTTCATATTCTGATGAAAAGCCTCCGAAAAGGGAATTTCTCTGCTCTACAAAATCCCCCATATCTTCCAAACCATTTTGGAGCATCCACTGTTCTATAAATACATCCCGTATTTCCGGATGCATAAGCGCATATGCGTCTTCCATCTTCTCACCATCGCATTCGCTTATTGCTTCACTATATAAGACCATAAATTCATCAATTATTTCCGTTGTTAAATAATCTGTAATCGAGAAAGAAACGTTATCTTTCACAATTTTATCCGTTGTAACTGCAATAATATACCAGTCTTCCTCCTCTTTTCCCACAAAATAATCTTCACGTATCTTAAGCGTCCCATTTTTTCCGGAAAAAACTTCCGTCACCTGATAAACATATGCCTTGTCTATATCCAGATCAGCGTCATAGGCGTCGTCTATATCCGAAAGAACGTCCTCCAATTCTTCCTCTGAAAGTTTTTTTGACGTATTGATCTCATAAGTCAGTTCCATGTCACCGAAATACAGATCAAGATACCGCTCTAGCCCCGTAAGTCCGGACATCATATATTTATCCAACTGCTCATCAATCACACCGTCCCTGACATCCGGATGAAAAGTTTCATAAGCGTCTTCAAGACGCAGACGCCCATACGCTTTCATAAAAGCTTCAACCATTTCCACGCTTTCATCTTTATCCTGTTGTTCCCTGTACTTTAATATTCCCCAAAAAGCGCCTGCTCCAAGCAGCAATATAAGGACAAAAATAATGCCCGCTATCACAAAACCTGTTTTTTTCTTCTTAGGCGGCGTCATCATAGCGACACCAGCAACTGCCGGCTGCCCGTAAATTCCGTCCGTCTGGTTCATCTGGTTCATCTGGTTCATCTGGTTCATCTGGTTCATTTGGTTCATTTGGTTTTCATCCATGGTAAAGTATTCCTTCCTTAATTTATCTTAATATGCAATGTCTAGTAAAATATCGTGTAAAGTGTACTTTATTATAATTGTAATTTCTTCTGTTGTAAAGCGTTAATTTACTTATTTTAAAGCAATAAAAAAGGACGTTATAGAAACGTCCTCTTAATACATCTTCTTAATCAATCACATTTTTGATCCCAATGATATTGTCATACAACGCATCCCCAATGATGACACCCTTGCGTGAGTTGGCTTCATGAATGATCTTGCCATCGCCGATATATAAGGCAACGTGCGTACAACTCGCGCCGCCGTTCGAGGAATAACAGATGATGTCTCCCGGCTGTATCTCGCTGTAACTGATGCTTCTGCCTGCCGACGAATACTGTCCTGCCGGCGTCCTGCTCAAGGAATAGCCATATTCTTTATAGAGCAGACAGGTAAACCCGGAACAATCCGTTCCTCCTGCCAGACTGGAGCCGCCATGCACATACCTGTTTCCGAGGAACTGCATGGCATAATCTACAATAGACCGCCTAAGTTCTTCATTGGAGGTATATGTTACATCCGGCGGTGTCAGATCAGTCAATATCTCCGGACTGGTTTGCTGAGAATCTCTTTCTCTTGCCTGCTGCGCTCTCTGCGCCTCCAGTTCCGCCTGTTCCTCCGCGATCGACTTGGCATAAACAAATTCCTCATCAATCGTCACATACTCAGCGGCAATATATCCCTGCTTGCTTTCAGCATACTGCACTTTGAGCCATTCGCCGCAGTTCTCCAGCAAAAGCGCCTTTTCGCCACGCGTCAGATAACCGATGCGTTCTGACGTAATATCGGGCTGCCCACGCACATTCAGACGGTCAACTGCTACTACGGCATAATGCGTAACATAATCCTGCGCCGCTTGTGCCGCTTCGTCTCCATAGATAAAATATTCCGCTTTAATATATCCTTCAACACTGCCGGAAATAATCTTAAACCAATCATCTTCCTCTCCGGCAACATCCTGAATCTCCGCTACTGCACCATCATAGATCTTACCAACGATTGTGCTTTCCGTATTCGGCTCTTCTCTGACGTTCACATAATTGCTTACCTGCGCAATTGCAAGATTGGCATATTCGCTTTCTTCCACATCCTGCTGCGCCTCTTGTTCCGATGCGTTTAGAACTGCAGCGTCAGGATCCGCTAAAACCTGCTGCAGCATATCCTGTGCAGCCTCAGCCGCCTCGGTCATCTGATTGTCAGAAATCGTCAGCCGTATCACCTCTAACGGTGCACCATCTTCCGAAACCGCACCCGGACCCGCTGCCATAGCTGCTTCTGAGCCGGTAGCAGATGCACTGTATGCCACAACGCACACAAGAATCAGCATTGCCGCCACTGACAATATATTGATCAACTTATACATCATATGATCCTGTTTTCTGATCCAGTCGATTTCCTCCGGCCAGTCTCTTTTCTTCATCCTTATCCTCCATGCTGCGCCAATCTTTTCACGCAGCCAATGGTTTTTGTAATATTTGTTACAGAATTATTACAATTTTGTGACGATGAAGCTATTATATCACAATTTTGTAACATGTCAACCATTTTTTTACATTTTGATAAAAACTGATAAAAAATGCTGATGATAACCCCTCCATACTTTACATTTCAACTAAAAGATGTCATAATAGATATGACGCTTTAGCGCATTAAAGCAATAAATTTGATTTGTTCTTCCTTCATAAACAAATCAAAATTTATGGAAAATTTATTGAGCCAAAGAAAAACATGCCACAAAAAACTTCTATGACACTGAAAAACTTCTATATAATAATAGAAGAAGACTTCTATCATATTATAGAAAGACGTCTACGACACGAAGACATATTTTTAACGCAGAAAAAGCAAAATACAATATAGAAAAGAAATGGAGAAAAAGATATGCCAATTACAGAAATTTTGGAAGAAAACTGCAGAAAATACGGTTCCGATATTGCTTTGGTGGAGATCAATCCCGAGATTAAGGAGAACCGTCGCGTCACCTGGAAGGAATATGAACTGATCGAGCCCAATCCCACGACCCACTACCGCCGTGAGATTACTTGGAATGTATTTAATGAAAAAGCAAACCGGTTCGCCAACATGCTATTAGACCGGGGTATCAAGAAAGGCGACAAGGTTGCTATTCTTCTGATGAACTGTCTGGAATGGCTGCCGATCTATTTTGGCATCTTAAAAACCGGCGCGCTTGCCGTACCGTTAAATTTCCGGTATGCATCTGACGAGATCGAATACTGCCTGAACCTCTCCGAGTCGGACATCCTTATATTCGGTCCGGAATTTATCGGACGGGTGGAGGAGATCGCAGAACGTATCAGCAAAAACCGTCTACTGTTCTATGTAGGTGACAACTGTCCTACCTTTGCAGAAGACTATGCGTCATTAACAGCCAACTGTTCCAGCGTTTCACCGAATATCAAACTGACGGATGATGACGATGCCGCAATTTATTTTTCTTCCGGCACAACGGGCTTTCCAAAAGCAATCCTACATAAACATTTAAGCCTGATGCATTCCTGCAAGGTGGAGCAAAACCACCACGGACAGACAAAGGACGATATCTTTTTATGCATTCCGCCGCTTTACCATACCGGTGCAAAGATGCACTGGTTCGGCAGCTTCCTTGTGGGTGCAAAATCCGTTCTTTTAAAGGGAACGAAACCTGATATTATCTTAAATGCCGTATCACAGGAACGCTGCTCCATCGTCTGGCTGCTTGTTCCCTGGGCACAGGACATCTTAGACGCCATCGACCGCGGCGAAATCAATATCGACAGACTGGAGCTTTCCCAATGGAGACTGATGCACATCGGCGCGCAGCCGGTTCCTCCCAGCCTGATCAAACGCTGGAAAGAAATCTTTCCGG
>DLOP01000147.1:1763-8212 GCA_002478505.1 Lachnospiraceae bacterium UBA7481 | reverse complement strand
CCTACGGCTGGGAAGTCATGATCGCCAATCCCGACGGAAGCCCTGTAAAAAAAGGCGATGTTGGTGAACTTCTTCTGAAAGGGCCTGGCGTCATGACCTGCTACTACAATGATCCCCAAGCTACCGCTGAAACTTTAAAAGACGGCTGGCTTTATACCGGCGATATGGCGATGGAGGATGAGGACGGATTTATCTTTCTGGTAGACAGGAAAAAAGACGTGGTCATCTCCGGCGGCGAAAATATCTATCCGGTGCAGATCGAAGATTTCCTCCGTACCAACGATAAGATCAAAGACGTGGCCGTCATCGGGCTTCCGGATAAGCGTCTTGGCGAAATCACGGCAGCTATTATAGAGATCAAAGAAGGAATGACTTCTACGGAAGAAGAGATTCAGGAATTCTGCACGAAGCTTCCGCGCTATAAACGTCCCCGTAAGATCATCTTTGCCGATGTTCCCAGAAATCCCACGGGCAAGATCGAGAAACCAAAGCTACGGGAGATCTATGGTGCCGCTCATCTTGTTGCCGCACAAAATCAGAGTTAACGGAAGGCTGGGCTCAGTCTTCCGCCAGCACGATGATGTAATCACCTGCAGCATAGATTACTTCCTCTTCTTTCTTTGGATTTGTGATTACATCAAACCCGCTGCCGTTCTCCTTACGATATCCCACTGCGACTTCGCTTTTCAGCGCAGCGCTTGCAGATACAGTGTAGAAATTCACCGGTTCGCCCAGCTTCACATAATCCTCCGCCGGTCTGAAGTAGATCTCGGAGCCTTCTTCCTGCAGCAGTTCCGCAAAGACATTGGCCAGTTCCCTGTTCTCGCTTACCTGCGTCATGATCAGATTGATAATGTTGCTGCCGATGATAAAATCCTCTTCCCTGATCTGGGAAGCCAACCGCTGGTTCCCACTCTTCATCAACTCGCTTGTAATGGAAAAATCAAGATTTTTTCTGATGGCAATATCCTTTAGGAAGAGCAGCTGCAGTAACGTATCTGCATCCGACTTCTCCGCATTCTCCGTATCATCATTTAAGATCAGGATCTTCTTAATGTTATCTGTGACAACCTGCTCCAATACTTTCCGGTTCGTCTCTTTTTCCTGAATATGTGTAATAATTAAATTTTCAAATTGGTCCAATGCGAATGGAAGGTCCTCGATGCAGACAATAATGATCTCGGAATCTTTTTTCACAAATTTATCATACTCCTCTAAAATACTCTCCATCTTTTCATTGATACCAAGCATCAGGATCTTTTCCTGCTCCCGCTTCATCTTCGTATCGTGTTCAACGATCTGCTCTGTCTTCACCCGCTCTGCAGGCTCATTTACCCGAAAGACTCCGTCGTCCTCTTCCAAAAGGATCAGCTTATCCTCCTTTTCGATCACCATATCCATCGGCGGATTTAAATAAGATTTGTTACCATGCCAGATACCAAATACAATCTCTTTGGAAAATCTGTTAAGACTTTCCCCAAAGGTACAACCTGCCAACTCCGGCACGCTCTCGTAATAAAGCTCGTCTCCGTCATAATCAAACATCTCCACCAATACCTGATAGATACCGGCACAGCGGCAGGAATGTGCAATGATCCTGGAGATCGCCCTGCTCGCGTATATGATCTCCGCCCTGCCTTCTCCCGCGATCATGGCAGCATCAACATTCTCCTCATCATGAATCGCGGCAACCATATAAAGCTCCTCATGAAGAAGCTCATGATTCTTCATATAACTGTTGGCAGACAGGATGATCTTAATAACAGAAGCATCATCATATTCATTGATAATAACACATTTGCTGGTTTCCATGGAGCACTGCCCATACAGATGCTGATCGCTTAAGGAACCGCTTCGGCAGATGATCCTCGTGGTCCTTGTATCAGGGAACTTATCATGGATCATTTTTTCCATATCCTCTTTTTCTTCCGTACCCACGACCACAATACAGCCATCCTTATGGTTGCTGTTTGCTTCGATCAGCTCCGATAACAGCGTGTAAATATTATCATTAAATCCGAGTATGACCACATGATTCTCTTCTATGATCTTGGAAAATCCTTTTCTCAGCTGATTTAGTTTTTCCTCTATGCCGGCGGAAATAATACCGATCAAAATACTCATTACCAGCACGCCATACAGGGTAAGTATTGACATACCAATCAGATAGGCAATGCTGCTGTCTTCCGGCGCACCGGAAAGCACTCCCGGATCCAGTGCGTGCATGATGGCATTCCACGTCTGATGCCCGATGCCGGTCTCCGTGCCGAATATGGTAACCAGGGCGCCAACCACCACTGCCACCAGCAGCGTCAGCCAGAACAGAATATTGACCAAGGAGACCGTTCCCTTTGACATGATATTATCTATCTTATATTGAAATTTTTCTCTTGGACTGCGCTTCATTGTCTTCTCCTCCAGCAGATATTTCCTTTATTTTATAAAAATAGCGGGCAAAAAGCAACACGACATTTTTATCTGTCCCAACTTAAAATTTCAAATAAATATTTACAATCGTAAAATTTAGATGTATGGTGTTTGGTAAAGAGTCTTTTGACGCATATGGAAATCCTTAAAACGATCTATTAAAATAAACGGGAGATCATCATGCTTTTTCATGCAAAAAATGGAAACGTCCAAGTTGACGGCACAGATATGAACTATGTTTCTTTTGGCAAAGGCGATAACGTCCTGGTCATGCTTCCCGGATTGGGAGATGGATTAAAAACGGTAAAAGGCATGGCCTTGCCTCTTGCTATGACCTACAAAGCATATGCAAAGGATCATACCGTTTTTGTTTTCAGCCGGAAAAATGAGATTCCGGGAAGTTACTCTACGCGGGATATGGCTGCGGATCAGGCAAAAGCAATGAAAAAGCTCGGTATTGCCAACGCGAATGTCCTGGGGGTATCTCAAGGTGGAATGATCGCCCAGTATCTTGCCATCGATCACCCCGAACTGGTCAAAAAACTGGTATTGGCCGTTACGCTTGCCAAACAAAACGAAATCATACATGAATCCATAAGTAATTGGATTTCTATGGCTGTGCATGGGGATTACAAGTCTCTGATGGTGGATACGGCAGAAAAATCCTATTCAGAAAAATACTTAAAAAGACACAGATATCTTATTCCGCTTTTGGGACACATAGGAAAGCCAAAAGATTTTAAGCGCTTTCTGATTCAGGCAGATTCCTGTCTTCATCACAATGCCTATGCAGAGTTAGATAAGATACTATGCCCCACTTTTATCATAGGCGGAGCATGTGACAAAATCGTTGGAAATACTGCATCGTTAGAATTGGCAGATGGAATTGAAAATAGCGAATGCTTCATTTATAACGGCCTTGGTCATGCTGCATATGAAGAGGCCGTCGACTTTGATCAACGAGTCTTACGCTTCCTTCTGCAATAAGTGGACCTGATGGGATATGAATCCCATAATGGGCAGGGATTTACCCATGAATTATCTTGGGTAGTGTAACAATGCATAACCAACCTACATTTTATGACACTTCAAACTGTTTCATCTCTTCCTGAGACAAAGGTCTTCCTAATTGCTTTGACAAAAGAATGGCTTCCCTCAATCGATATACTTTTCCCCCGGAAGGCATTGTCAATCTCCCATCGGGCATAGCTTCGCCAAACCTGTCAAAATTATCTATAACAGCTTTTTCTTTTCTTTCAGCTACAATCATGTTATTCGCTCTCCTTAAAATACTTATTTATCAATGCCACTGCACCATATGAATCTATATACAATGTATGCCAATCAATACGTTTTGCATTCAGCATTTTCATATAATGATTTACTAAATCCGTCTTTGCTGTAAATTGCACATAGCCTTCGTTTCCTGCATCCCAGCTAAGCTTGCAGGCTATAGCAAATAAATGTGCTCCAACTCCTTTATACTTTCCGACACTTCCCACATTAAACGGTGCTGCTTCTACAATATCTACATGGGTATAATACTGGTCTCGAATATGTTTTAATGCGATCATTCCCTGCACTTCATCATCATTCTCCAAAAGCAGTTCATATATTTCATAGCCATTCTGATGTGGAATACTCCAATCAAATCTCCATCCTTTTGCTTTCAGTTTAGCAGCATCCTGCTTTGTGATTGTTCTGGCAACGAGGCGATATTCTGTATCACATTCCTGCCCAGTTTCAGCACAGATAAGACAATTGGTTAAAGAATCAATTAAAACCTCTATTTCCATCAAGAGCCCTCTTTTCTATTATTTCTATCCACAACCCTTTAGGCCACTTTTTTTGTTATCCTATTATTCATTATACCCTACTATGCAAATACTCACAATCTGAATTTTTCTTAAAGCACAACTTCATCTCCCTTATTTTATCCTATTATTCATAAAATGCCATCCGAATTGTTCTTACATAAACTCAATCGTATCTCGATAATAAAAAAGATCCTCAGTACCCACCTTAGGAACCCAGAACCTTTCGTAATAAGCGATACTTTAAAAAATGTTCAAAGCCTTTATCACCTTTGATATTGCTGCTGATTTGAACAGTGTTCGACCGTTTTGATTTTAGTGGACCTGGCGGGATTTGAACCCGCGTCCGAAATATCCGCCATCGCTCTTCTACTATCATAGTCTGTGGATTAACATTCCCTCTGCCGTCCCGTCATAGACACCGTTACGGTTTTAGTAGCTTCATGGATCTGCTGCATGCGCAAAGCTTAACATGCACGTTTCCTACAAGTCCGATGCCCTGTTCCTAATGTGTAGGTGCATCAGGGAGGACAGCTGCCCTTGGGCAGCAATTTGCAGCTTACGCTGCAAATGCTAAATTGTCTTCAGCGTTTATTTTTAATTTGTGATTTGACGCATCACCTGCGGATAGCTTCTTCAACTTAAGACACCCCGTCGAAACCTTTCAAGCCCATAGTTGATTACATATACATAGCTAAATTTCCCTTTTCTGATTTCCTCCTTTCATTCATTTATACTTTTAAAAATTGCAGTAAGGAAATATAACCTATAGCATATCTGTGAGGTTTACATAACTCGAAGCCTGCACAGATATGTTCCAAAAATGATTTCATTTATGATTTTTTTGGAACATATCTGTGCAGACAAAGAGTTATGTAAGCCGGAGTAAAGCAGGAGCAAACCCGGAGAAAAACAAAACCCGGCACGTCATATCTTCCAAAACTATTACAAATATAGAATAGCACATCCTCCCCGATCCATCAACCGGAAAATAATGCTACAGGTTCTTTACCTTAAACTCCCGCTCCACTTCACGCCGCTGATCCCGTTTGGCGATGGCTTCACGCTTGTCGTAAAGCTTCTTTCCTTTCACAAGAGCCACCTCTACTTTTGCCCTGCCATTCTTAAAATAGACCTGCAGCGGAACGATCGTATGTCCGGCTACCTTACTGCCGCCGGCAAGTTTGGCGATCTCCTGCTTATGAAGCAAAAGCTTACGCACACGAAGCGGATCCCTGTTAAATATATTACCCTTCTCATAGGGGCTGATATTCATACCGATAATATATGCTTCGCCATTCTCAATATTAATATATGCTTCCTTAATGCTGCACTTGCCTTCCCGGAGGGACTTTACTTCCGTGCCCACCAGCGCGATCCCGGCTTCATAAGCTTCTACGATAAAATAATCGTGAAATGCCTTTTTATTGTTAGCGATCAATTTTTGACCTTCTTTTTTTCCAGACATGATTCCCCACCTATTTCCATTGTTCCCACATTAACATTCCATAAAACACAATTACTGCGCCAGCACAAAATCTATGGTCTTTAATATTGTATCGACCTGATCCACCTGAACCGTAACCGTCTCGCCAAGACAATATTTCTTTCCCGTCGTCTGTCCCACCAGTTCATAATGCGCGGCATCATAGATAAAATAATCGCCTTCCATCTTAGAGATATGAACAAGCCCCTCCACAGTATTGGGCAGCTCCACATAAAGTCCCCAACCCGTCACTCCGGAGATCACGCCCTCAAAGCATTGTCCGATCTTATCCTCCATATACTCCGCTTTCTTTAGTTTCTCCGTCTCACGTTCCGCCTCATCCGCCCGCCGTTCCAGCTTGGAACACTGCTGTGCCACGCCATCCAGAATCGCTTCATAATGCGCTATCTTCTTATCATTCAACCTTCCGCGGATCTCATCCTTTAAGATCCTGTGGATCTGCAGATCAGGATATCTTCTGATCGGCGAAGTAAAATGGCAGTATTCTTTACAAGCCAGTCCGAAATGTCCCAGACATTCCGTAGCATATTTTGCCTGTTTCATACTGCGAAGGGTAAGTCTCGTGATCAGATTTTCCTCAGGTCTTCCCTCCAGTCCGACAAGGAGCTTCTGAATCTCCTTAGGATGGATCTCACCTTTCGCGCCCTTCAGATGATATCCAAAATTCTGCAGCATTGCTGCAAGTCCCTCTATCTTATCCG
>DLOP01000147.1:1046-1622 GCA_002478505.1 Lachnospiraceae bacterium UBA7481 | reverse complement strand
AATGATCTTCGCCTCCGGCAGATCAAAATCAATCGATCCACGCTGCTTCCTCCTGCCACGCAGTATCTTGGAAAGTTCATGCATCCGCTCAAACATCGGAACCAGTTCCTGATATTCCTGCCGGTACTCCGATGTTTCCTCCTCCAGTATCTCCCGCACCACCGTATAACTCATGCGCCGGTCCACATGGATCACGGATTCCACGATCTGATGGTCCATTACTTCACNNTGCTGATGCGCATGATGCAGCTCATCGCCAGACGGTCCTCCCCTGCGTTTAAAGAACAGATCCCGTTAGACAATCGATGGGGCAGCATGGGAATCACACGATCCACAAGATACACGCTGGTCCCGCGGGTCAATGCCTCTTTATCCAATGCGGAATTCTCCTGCACATAATTGCTGACATCCGCAATATGGACTCCAAGCACATATACATCGCCTTCCATCGTCAGGCTGACCGCGTCATCCAGATCTTTTGCATCTTCTCCGTCAATGGTAACCATCTGCCAGTCCCGCAGATCCATCCTGCCTTCCCGATCAGCTTCAGAGATCTCCATCGGAACTCTCTCTGCC
>DLOP01000147.1:0-1018 GCA_002478505.1 Lachnospiraceae bacterium UBA7481 | reverse complement strand
TTACAATGGAAAGGATATCCACACCGGGATCATTGATATGCCCTATGATCTCAACGATCTTTCCTTCCGGTTTCTTCCCCTTTTTTCCATACTCTGTAATCTCCACCACTACCTTATGACCATCCATCGCGCCTTTAGAACATTCTATCGGAATAAAGATATCTTCCGCGATCTTCTGGTTATCCGGTATGACAAATCCGTAATTCCTGCCTGCCTGATAGCTGCCGACGATCTGATGAAATCCCCGCTCTATGATACGGACGATCTGTCCCTCCTGCCGCTGCTTTCCCTTTCCCTGCGATTTTTTCAGAAGTTCAATCTCAACCTTATCCTGATGCATTGCACCATTAATCTTCTCTTCAGGAATAAAAATATCTTCCAGTGTCGGATTCTCAGCCTTCCCATCCAATTCCACAAAACCAAATCCGCGGCTGTTCCCGATAAAAGTACCGGTCAGCATGGTTCTGCTGCCCTTGGTATATTTTCCCCGCTTACTGATCTGAATCTTATTTTCCGTCAAAAGCTCATCCAGCACAATCTTTAAATCATCCCGGTCCTCCGGCTTCACCTGTAAAAACATGGCAAGCTCTTTTTCCTTCATAGGAACATAAAGGGGATCTTCCATCAATTCACATATTAATTTTTTTCTTTTTTTCAATTCCTTCTGTTCCATTGCTTCCTATCCTGACTCAGATTTATTATGCACACAATTCCCTCTATCAAACATTTCTGATATAGGAATCGCATAATTCCCACGTATTATCAAAATAAACAAAATGGCTCCCTTGCAGGAGCCATAAACTTTCTGAGAAAATCTACTTCATCAGAACCGTGTAAGATTCAATACCGCCGCCAGAACCATAAAGATAATGGTAAGCCATGTCGTGATCTGTACCATCTTTCCCTCCATAGACCGGCTCTTATTCTTGCCCCAGTACGTTTCCGCCATGCCGCTGATCGCGCACTCGATTATGGTGGAAGCGATGGAACAGAAGGAATTGAAAAAAAGAAAAAAATT
>DLOP01000010.1:26694-34241 GCA_002478505.1 Lachnospiraceae bacterium UBA7481 | reverse complement strand
TCTCCTACTTTCTTTCACACTAGGCTCTTTCAAAAATGGTGTAGTAGTGATGTAGTAAGCGCCTTATTTTTCTGTGAAACTATTGGTTTTACAGGCTCTTTCGGGATTTATCAAGATACTGCCGTGGCAGACGAAAAGTACTTTTATCATAATAAATATCCCTCCTAAATTGCGTTGATTTGCCTTGTTTTGGCACGATTTGCGAGGTTTGCGGTTTCTGTGGAGATTGTGAAAAATGTAACGAAAATAGTAAATCGGGGCAAAACAGGGCAAGTTGATGCCGTCAAAAATAGTAAAAACGTAGTAGGAATTAGGGGTACTACTCTAGTATTTTAGCATGAGACCATATCCGCAATCCGCTGTCCGCTAGTCCCCCAATACATCATCCGGTCAGCAGCATGCGTTGCAAATACATCCATCGTCAACATGCTGCTCTCAAAACTTCAGTAAAAAGGATTGTCCGCTCCTCCGCCAGCATAGACTGACGCAGGGATACCAACTGACGGCCCGATCTTTCGGAATCTGCGTTTAGGTGAGAACTAGAATGTCAATATCGCCCCACCCTGGCTTGAAATCATCCATGGTACAGGAACCGTACAGGTAAACAGAAGGGGAAGGATCCCATCTCTCTTAACGTTCTGGCTTTAATCCGCTTTTCTCTTCAAATTTCTGGTATATTTGCAGCCAGTGATCTTATAATTGCTGCAACCTAAGAATTCTCCATAGGGTCCCGACTTCTTCTTCAATCTTGCGCCGCAGACAGGACAGGTAAACCGTTCCTGCCCAAGCTCCTCGCCATATTGAGACCTTATTTCTTTTACAAATGCAGATTCCTGATTATCCACCGTGAGAAGAAAAACTTTCTTTTTGGCTCTTGTCAAAGCCACATAGAACAATCTCCTCTCTTCAGCGTCAGGGTACTGATCGCACTTTTCAAGTAAAAGCTGCAATATGGGAGCATCCTGAATCTTGCTAGGGAAGCCCATCCTGGCGTTCCTGTTGTTGATGATAAAAATATAATCTGCCTGGAGGCCCTTGGATTTGTGAGCGGTAACAAAGTACATCTGCAGATCCGGCCGGTTACGGTACATTACCTCTACCTGTCCCCTAGCGTTGTCATACCGGCAGGCAAGCAGGTCGTTACCCTTTAGCAAATCCGCATCAAAGGTATATCTCCCTATAAAAAATATGCTGCTCTTTTGGGGGAGATCGTCCAGTTTTTCTAACATGAACTGTACGGCATACTTATCTGTATAGGCACTGATTTCTCCCATGGGAAACCCAGCGATATCCTGCTTTCCCTTGATGGTCTTTCTCATCTGAGCCGAATTTCGCATAATAAAACTGCCGCTGATCTCCGCCAGTTTCTGAGTGAAACGATAGGTGGTCTCTATTCTGCTGGTCTCCGCAACGCCCCAATAGCGTTGAAAATCCAAGATAAACCCAATATCGCTGCCTGCAAAGCGATAGATACTTTGCCAGTCATCCCCCACACAGAACAGCGCATAGTCGGCGCATTTTCTCATCCTGTCAAGCAGGATATATCGAGCCCGGGAGATATCCTGATACTCATCCACTATCACATATTTATAGGGATTCACATATTTTCCCTCTTCCACATACTCTGTAGCCAGGTGGATCATATCGTTGAAATCTATTTCTCCCCTCTCTTTCAGACAGGAATTGTATACTTCAAAGATCGGTTCCACCAGCGACAGAATGAGGGCATTGGAGAGGGCATGAATTCCGCAGTTCATCTGGCGCACCATGGGAATCGTGTAGCCATTACTCTTGATCAGATTGATCACCGCTTCCAGCAAGGTCGCCACTCCATCAAGCACTGCATCTCCGCTGGACGAAGCCTGTTCCCACAATTCCTGCGCGTTCTTGGGCGACAGCGTCACCCCATGATCTGCCAACTTCTGTTTAAGATTATTCAGCAGAGTTCCCTCCATCCTCTCATAGGCGAAACACTCCACCATAATAGTCCCATTCTCCCGATGCGTACGGCGTTTCCAGTCCATGGATGCCTGATAGGCCTGGGAGGCAGTCATCCCATGAGAGCCCCGAAAATAGGAGGGCACTTCGCCGCTTTGGTTGATACCAAAATACTCTATGTAAATATCATAATCCGGCAGATAGAAATCCGGCATGTACTGCCCATATTCGGCGGTGCGGGTACCAATCTTATAGGGATGCTCATAAATATATGAAACATTGTTTTGTGCTAGAAAATTCGCAATCTCCATCTCACCATAGCTTTTTACCATTTCATTGCCCAATGTAGTGGGCGGGTTTAGCTGCAAATATTCATGGTATTCCTCCATGTTCTGAAAGTCAAACTCAGATCTTGCCAGAATGCGATGATTCAGCAGATACGAACTCAGCAACATCAAATATCTCTCAGACTGCATCTGCAGCCGCAGCTGCTCGGTAATAAATTTATGCATATTTTGTGGAAAAATCTTCGGGACAATCCCCTCAACCTGCGTAATAATATTCATCCCCAGCTTGTGAAACGTAAACGCGTCTATGTGGCAGNNTGTCTCCTGAACAATCCGATGGCTCATCTCCGCCGCAGAGACATTGGTAAAGGACAATACCAGAATATCCTCAGGTCTGCACTGCCCCGACTTAATCAGGTACTTGATTTTTCCCACAATCGTGGTGGTCTTTCCCGTACCTGCACCTGCAAGTACCAGATGGTTGTGGGCCTCCATGACAATACATGCCATTTGCTGCTTGTCCAGATCCCTGCCCTCCACCTTACCAATCAAAGCATAGGCATCTTGTATCTTCATCTGGAGAACCCGCTCATTGTGACACACAATCTGCTGCTTCAGCCCCCCAGTAGCCTGCCGCAGCTTTGCCTGCTTGTCCGACAATTCCCCAAAACGGACCGCTCCTCTGGTTTTCTGCACATCGGGGCTTGTCAGAAGATGCGAATTGTGGGCATACCACTGAGCCTCTTTTTCCGGCGTTATAACAGATCGCGGATCGGCAAACAACCCATATATCTCCTGCATGGCACGGTCCATCTGGTCAATATACTGATTGCAGGCAGCATTTCTGGCCTCTCTCTTTTGTCTGTATTGATTGATGATATTTTGTATAAATCCCATGGCTGTCATCCTTATCTTTGGGTTGATATTTATGAGCAATAATGTTGTAAAGCTGTTATCCAATTGATGTGAAAACAACACTTCTATTCCAAAGCGTATGATAGTCCCCGTTTAATTTCTCTCTTCTGCCAAAACCCATAATTCCTGATGATATTCTCCTCCAACGACATGAACTTCAAATTGCAGAAAATATTCGTCATCAATCTCGAATTTTGTCACATAACCCTTATGGTCATCATTGTATTAAACATTCTACTGTGCTGCAATCTCGGTTGCGTATTTTTCATTTAATACTGGATAAAAAATAAGCTGCTCCGGTAATCTTGGTTATAATCACTTTTCAAAAAACATAATATTGGTTTATTCTTTGAAACAGAATAGATATATTCTTCTTCAACATAGCTTTTATCCGCTTGTCCTAGTCGCTAATGACATTGTCCCACCTCATATTCTTTCCAACCTATATCTTTCCTTCTGCCGGTCAGCACTGTCCTTCCTAGTCTGCCCGTTCGGCAAGCCAAATAAGAAAAGTCCCACATACTTATCTTTACATAAGTACATGGACCCTCCGTCCTAATGTCATAGCTTGTTCTTCATGTGTCATATAATGTGCTTCATACATTCCATAATCGCTGTATTTTCAAGAATTCTCGAGACACAGGCAGCTCCTGCTGTAAACTATCCAAGTTGGTCAAGTGTGGCCGTATTGGTCAAATTATATTGGTGCTCTAACAGCCATTGTAGGACATTCTCATACTGCTTTTTATCCGCTGCTACATCCAGTATTAAATCTGTTCCTTTGTCAGTCTATTCATTTTGCCAGTACCTCATAAGTCTCTCTGTTCTGCTCCACAAACTTTCAAATAAAATCAATCCAGCCAAACACAATCAACAATATCACGATCAACCTTAACAAATTTTTCATCTATAAAAACAGCTGCCCAACCATGTTCTTCGTCCCATGGACAATCAAGCACCAATATGACACATACAGCAACATTTTGCGACTCATACGGGGGATTACCTGTTTTGCTTCTGGCATAAACTGCATCTTCCAAAGCATAAAGCGTAACATCTGTGCCTGTGTGTTTTACAAGATCTGCAGGCGATTTTATTTCCGGCCAATATTCTTTACTTTCTTCCTCGTCATCAGGTCCCCACTGTTCATACATCTCATCATGATAAAGACGTATAAAGGCTTCCAACATCTCGGTCTCCAGTTGGGGCGTCCATTTTTCTATCAGTCTCTTACAGCAAATGACGCCTTCCCCTTCATCTTCGCCCAGATCATCAATTTCAAATTCCTTTGGATTTAGTAGTAAATTATTTAGCATTTTTATTCCTCCTTTTTATTTTTTTCAGTGCGTATTATCCGTCAAAAATATATTTTAAGCATCATACAATTCATATAAAACATCTTTCATGTCTTTTATGATATTACTTCTTCTTGAAAAGCACAAGATATCCTGAAAAATTCTCTCTTACACCTCCAAATATGCCCCACAAACCCTTTCCATAGCAGCATCTTCCCTATCATTCCCCACAGCCAGAACATCCCCCGCGGAAATCCCAAGCCAGCCGCACATTTCTTTAATGCCCGCCCCCTTGTCCCGGCCTCCGCTCACGATTTGCAGACAATTGCCTTCAACAAAGAAACGGCAATTTGACCCTTTCAGAAGTTCTGCCATCCTGTCAGATTCCGCATCTTTCCAAACACTGTGATGTCCTTTGACCAATGTGACCTTATACGCCACTCCATCTTTCATAGAAACAGCATATTTTGCTTTTCTGCTTTCTCCAAACTCAATCACTTCAGATAACTCACTGACATCTATGGCATAAACTTTTTCCTTTTGTCCATTCTCCTCCCTCAAGCACAGATAACCGCCTGATGCAAATATAAACCCCTGAAATAAATCCATATCCTCCTTCAATCTTCTCCTTACATCCGCCTCCGGCATGGACGTTGCAAGAAAAATCGGACACATTTCTTTAAGTGTAGCCAGCTTCTCACGCACCCGAACCGAAAGTCCCCGCCCATACCGGTTCCCGGTTGACATTCCCGACTCCATATCCATGTTATTGGGAATCAATGTCCCGTCCAAGTCGAAGAAGATTGCCCTAAATTTCTCAGGAATCCGGTAGATCGGATACTCACCAAAAATATTTCTTAAAGCGAAATCCGCTCTCCCGCCGTAGGCAAGATAGCAGGTGCATCTCTTCCGGCTGCACACAGGTTCAAATATTTCCTCCTCGCTGGCATCATACCAATTCATGTCCTTCGTCCTGCTAATATTGCAGGTATGTATTTTCCCGTCTGCCTCAACAAAACACCTGTCCGCGCACATTTGCACAGCGGCATCAGGATTTTTCAGCTCATATGTAAAAAAAGGATCTAACTGGACAAAGGCCTCTATTTCATCCGGACGGTAATTCCTTTTCAGTCCATCCATTTTATTGATCCACAGATAAATGACCGGGGAAAGCTTTTCCCTTAATTCTCTTAACAACGGTATATTTTCCGGCACTCCCACTGCCCCTGCGCACACCATGACATGATTTTTGACCAGCTCATGGCACTTGGATACAAATTCGTCAACTGTCGTCATCTCGGGATGAAAGGTTGCCCATATGCAGAGTTTATGGGCAAACTCAAACCCTTTCAGGCACTCCTCCACGGAAAAGCTTAGATTCGTCTGCATCCCTACCCTGTCAATTTCAGGAATCCCAGCCAGAAGCGAAAGCCCCTCCCAATACCAACGGTGTATGGAGGCCTCCCCATATGGCGTGATAAAAACCGCTCCTATCGAAAAAGACTGTGCCCTCTTCTCAATGCTGTCGCAAAACCTGTCGAAGCTCCGGCGGTCTTTCTCCATTTCGATAGGCAAAGCCCTGTGCTTGGCAAAAGGACAGTAGGAACAGCGATAATTACAGCTTTTCAGATTTCCTCTGTAAAGAATGGTTCTCTTATGCATTTTCCCGCTCCCATTCCAGCATTTTCTTCCTAATCTCCTCTGAGATCAGCTGCGGGCCGATATAGTCGGAAAGCCCCAAACCTTCAACGGTAAGACCAATATAGACTTGACCGCTACCATGTTCTTCCAACCAGCCCTGCCCCATCCAATCCTTTATGATTGGAAAGTCCTCCAATAAATCAGCTTGAAAAGCCTTTCTATATGCCTGTTTTGAGATTCCGGGAAGAATCAATAAATGCTTTATCACATATCTCCTCTTCATCTCATCATCAGAAAGCAATATTCCATTGGTCACGAAAGAAAAATCTTCCGTCCGCTGGTAGCGCCCAATTTCTTCCAGCGCAGCGCTCCTCGTCGTCCTGTAGGGCGTACAGGTGTGAAGCCTCCCCAGATAACTTCTTCCGCCGCATCCCAATGACAACGCGCTTTTCAAGCCGCACTCGTTGAATTCCGGAAGCATATTTCCCGGAAGCTCTTTTCCTGAAGACTCATTCTCCCGCGACAGACTCCCCAAACTCTTTCTGACAAATCGCCGCATGGATATCTGGGCATACCCGTTCTCTCTCAAATACTCCGAGCCGCACTGGTATAAAGCATACGCATGATCAGAATCCAGCAGTTCCTTCCTGCCTTCCCTCTCAAGCCAGACACCATGCTTGATATACAGCGGATAAAGGAATATTTCATCCGGCGCATAGGAAAAAGCCGTCCTCAGAGAATGGATCAGACTTTCTTTTGTCTGTCCTGGCAGCCCATAGATAAAGTCGAAATTGACACACTCAAATCCCGCATTTGACAAGAGGCACGCCGCCTCTCCGGCACACTCACTGTCATGATTCCTCCCAAGCCATCGAAGCTCCCCGTTGTCAAAGCTCTGAATCCCCATACTGACCCTTGTCACACCAAATTCTTTAAGCAGCTTTACTTTCTCCTGATTGGTCTGATTGGGGGCCGTCTCTATGATCACCTTGTAGTCGGCACCCATCGGCATATAGGTACCTACCGCTTCAAAGACGCGCGCTATCTGCCCGTTTTCCAGCAGTAAGGGCGTCCCTCCGCCAATGACAAGCTCATCAAAAGAGGAACTGTGCGGCAGCATTTCTTTATATTGTTTCACCTGTCGCAGTACCGCGTCAATATAGTTGTCCATCTGGATCTGACTGCAGTCTGTGACGGAAAACAAATTACAATAACCGCATTTACTTTCACAAAAGGGAAGGTGAAGGTATAAACTGTGCCCTTCACCTTCCAGATTGAAAAAGTAATCCCTTAAATTGACATTCTCTAACGCTCTATACGCCGTCTTATGAGGATAGCTGTACATGTATTGAATATATCTGTTCATTCTTATACCCCTGCATATTACAGGAACCGCTTTGCGAACCCTGTCTTCTGTACAACAGGAACCGCTTCGCGAACCCTGTCTTCTGTACAACAGGAACCGCTTCGC
>DLOP01000010.1:25942-26638 GCA_002478505.1 Lachnospiraceae bacterium UBA7481 | reverse complement strand
AATATACCCGTCCTCGCCGTAGCAGGTACCATGGTCGGAAAAGCACACCACAAAAGTTTCACCCCGCTTGCTCTTCCAGTGATCAAAGAGCCTGCCGAGCTCGCCGTCCGCGTACCGAAGCGCTGCCCTGTGGGTCAGAAGGCTGTCATTCTTCTCATTTTCCACATAGAAATTATTGGGATAATGAATAGAGCAGACAAGTTTGAAAATAAATTTTTAANNATATCTTCCGATCATCCTCATTTTTATCCAGCCTGTTTATAATAAAGTCAACCTGATTTTTCGTGCTGTCTTTTACCGGACAGGCAAATGACGGGTTCCAATAACTCTTTTCAAAAAAGGACGGGAATACTTTTCCCATATCGGAACGCTTGTCAAAAAAGCCCACTCCGCCCACGCACCATGTATCATAGCCGTCATTATGAAGTCCTTGCACCAGATTGCTTGTCTCNNGCGCCCTTGGGAACCTTATTTCCCAGCCCCATACTCTTGGGAAAGAATAGCATTTCCTGCTCCGCAAGACTTTTGGCCTCCTCCCTGAGGGGAAGGAACCCCGAAAAGATGGCATGATGAGAGGGGTATGTAAAGTTTCCGGGAGCCTGCCGCTTCTCCCACGCGCCATACCTGTTCAAAACGGGAGTACCGCCGCTTTTCTCCTCCTCTATTGCAGCATCGTATCGCAAGGTATCCAGACAC
>DLOP01000010.1:0-25899 GCA_002478505.1 Lachnospiraceae bacterium UBA7481 | reverse complement strand
TTGCCCCATGCTGGACTTAAATGCCGTAAACGGTACTTCACCTGTCATTTTTATAATCATCTCCCTCAATCAATGTAAATAATGTTCCCCGCACGCTTAAACTCTTTCGGACATCATCGCCCTCATGATCTCAACTTGCCGCCTATAGATCCGATTCTCCCCATAGATGTCCCTGTGCAGCAGGTCGCCCTGGGCATTCATCTCAATAATATAAGGCTTCCGGTTCCCCTTCTCCAAAAGCACGTCCATCCCGATGCTTTTTAATCCGGGATAACAGTCCGCCGCCCTGAGGCAGGTCTCCGAGATATTTTCGATAACGGCTTTGTCCAGATTCAATTTCTCAAACTCCATGGAATGGTTGTTCAAATGCAGATTGGTGATCGGCCCCTTTGACAGCCGTGGCAAAATATAGTCAATCCGCCTGTCCTGTACAATTACCCGAAGGTCATAGCAATACTCCTGAAAAGTATCTTTACTGTGCCATCTCTCCACCACACAGTCCAGCTCCAAAAGCTTGTCCAGAAATGCTGCCCCATCCTCTCCCTCAAGTCTGTACAGTCTTTTCGTATTGACGATCTCACCCTGATCAAGAGCCGCACAGGTGTAAAGGACAAATTTCCCCCTTGCCGGTGAAAACCGAATTGCCGTCACCCCTGCCGCTCCCGACCCTCGCATTGGCTTTAAAAAGATCTGATGGACCCTGCTCTCCCTCATAAAGTCGAGCAGTTCTTCCCTACAGGAAAAGGATTCATCATACATCTCAGTCACGGCAATGCCGTTTCCGGAAAGTGTCTGCTTGCATTTTCTCTTGTCAAGCACCTCTGCGATATCACCGGGATGATTTAAGAAACCGCCAAAGGGCAGCCGGGCAAGCCTAAGCAGACGCTCCCTGTACTGACCGGTAAGTTCATCCAGTTCTTTCAGGCGACAGCTTTCCCATTCGGGCGCATCAATCTTTACGATGCTATTTTTTATGCTGTTTCCTATATCCTTGATTCCGTCCGCAAACGGAAAATCCTTCCAATCATAAAAGGCAACACGGACACCCGCATCAGCGGCTGCCCTCTCAAAATACAACTTCCTTTTGCTGCCTTCTGAGTTTTCGCCGCCTTTCGAGCCAATCAGAATGATTCCGCTTATTCCGTCAGCATCGCGTTGTACCATAGTTCGCCGTTCCATTCCTCTGCTTTTTCCTGCTCGGATACATCAGCTTCAAGGGACAGATTTCCTATCTTCTCCATCATCTCATCAGACAGATAGTGATGATGCACATCCAACTTCTTGATATTCGAAAGCTCCGGCAGCTTCTCCAGAAGCAGGCTTCCGCCCTTGTCCGTCAAGGTTCCGCATGACAAATCCAAAGTTTCAATCTGACGGATGTACTTACATTCCAGCACCACCTGCGTCAGTTCATCCTGAATCTCACTGTCCACAATGCCAAGATAGGTGAGATTGGGGAAATCGGAATTCGCCAGCAGCTCCTTTATGGTGCCTGCATCGCCGTCAAATCCATAATCCTCCACACCAATATAAAGAAGAAGCTTTTTCAAGCTGGGGAGCTTTGCTTTCTCAATTTCCTTGAGGACATTCGTTCCCAGACCGCCGCAGATAATGGTCAGAGACTCCAAGTTCTCATGTGCGATCTCTCCCAGTGTCAAGTCCATACTGCCCTTTATGGTCAGTTCCTTCAGCTGAGGCATAGCCTTCCAGATCTGGCTGTAATCCCCCTGCATGATCCATGATACCTCGCACTCCTCATAGTCCATATCGCCCACAAAAAGCTTTGTAATATGGCTGAATTGATCGGCATTCTCAACAATGGCATCTATAATCGGCTGGCAACCGTCCTCATATGCGCTGCCCCAGCTGCCGATAATCACCTCATCCAGTCCGGTAAATTCCGGATCCGCCAGAATATCATTCACCATGGTCTCCGCGTTTTTCCCGTCTTCATACGCATCGTAATCGTAAGAATATGTTTTGCTTTTTCCCATTTTTGCTGTTTACCTCCTTCTTGACTGGTTTATATTTCCATTATACAGAGCGTCAGGAAAATGTTCAATATATTATGAACCCCAGTAACACTTCATTTTGTACTCTTCTGCTGTTGAAAAATAAATTGTACACTTCAATATCAGCATCCACTCTCCATAATAATATCCATCAACTGCACAACCGCATCGCATGCATCCTCAAACGCAATATCCGTCGCATATTCAAAATCTTTTTGATAATTTCCCCACTGTTTTTTCATAATATCGCTGCATCTAACCATGTCTATAATTCTATGATAATCCTTAACCACTGCCTTTGAACCACGTTTCTCCGTTGTTGCGTTCAATGCCGCCTTTAATGCATAGGATTCTATATTTGAATATTGCAATTTAGTCAATATGTATATATCGTAATAATCCCTTGGTCTTGTATTCTGATCGCCTCTAGTTATTACAGTTTCCAATTTCTCAGCCATTATTGTTTCTAAGTTGTATGCAAGCACGAAGATACTTCTGTCTTCCAAAAGAAGTTTGAATTGATATTCTATTTCTTTTGGAGTTATCTTATCACCCGTGGTAATATCCAATTTCAAAGGAACTGCCATTGGTGGATAGTTTGCAGATAATGAAACACGATACCCCGAATATTCATCTCCTTCACGAATTTCTCCAATACTCCGAAAGCCAAATGTTACATCATCAGCTAATTCTATTTTACAGATTTCTTCAAACATTTCCCGGACAGTCTGTTCATTTACAGGCAATCCCTTTATCGTCGCATCCATATCCATAGTTGCTCTGGTATCAAGACCCACCATTGCAGCAATTAAAAATCCACCTTTCAGGATAAAATTTCGCTGATACTTTGAAACAGATATCCGTTCCAGCAATCTCTCCAACATAAAATTCTGCATTACGAGCTGTGCTGATATATGTTTCTCTTTTGCAAGATTCTTAATAATTGCCTTTAGTTGCATCGCATTCTTCATAACAGCACCTCCAGATACGATCTGAGTCTTGTTTCAACCTTTAGAATTTTAGCATACTCTGATAATATCGGAATATTTTTATCAGACCTAGATGTATAACGTTTAAATGCTTCCGTCACAATCTGAATATCCACACGGCTATGAGGTCTTAAAATATCACAAAGCGTGCGCTCTACACTATAGGCTCTTACTGTATTTCCACCCGGAGTAACCACTTCTGCTATTCCCAAGTCATATAATTCTTTTTTACACTGCACACATCTAATATTCTCTTCCTTTGGCTTTGTCAAATTGTAATTCACCGGAAACGTCATATGATATCTGTTCGGCGTTCTATCTGTTAGATCCCATAGAAACAATGCCGTTTCATGAGAATAAATCCCTCTTTTAAATCGATTCTGCAAGTTAAAAATCTCATCATCCCAGACTTCCGGCAAAATATAAACGCCTCTGGCAGATTTCTCAATTATACCTTTATCAACAAGATATTTAATATTACCACGAGAAAAACCTGCTGCAACCACCATTGCAGTAGTAACTATACCATTAGTTTCTTGCGCCATCTTAATAATCGTTTCAGTTGCTCCCACAAAAATCATCTACTTTCTATTGACTTTTATGCTTATTATTATATTCTTATAAGGCATAAAAGTCAATTTCTATATCTGCTTTGCAGCTGCATTATTTTCATAAAATACTGCTACTGCCTCAAATGTAAACTAGCCCAACTAAAAAATGCCATTACTCACATCTTTACAAGCAATGGCATTACTGACATTCAGTATTTTCTAATTCCTGTTCCATAATAGTCCTTATCTTTTCAATATCTGAAAATATCAAATTAATCCCACGATTATGCAACGCAAGCACTTCCCCTAAATTTTCCGTAAGGATTCTGTTCAGCTCATCATGTACTGTTATCGGTTTATTTTCAACTGTATGTATATGATCAAAAAATTTTGCAATAACAGGAAAAGCATTCTGAATCAAAAACGCATTTTCTTTTCCTGCAAATTTACCAATAATTATTGTATTACATTTACCATATTTTCTTTTCTTCTTTTCTATGATGATCTTATACTTTTCCACCTGTGAACTTATGGGGAGCATCCAATAAAAAGCTTGATTCTTCTTATCCTGTATTGCATAAAAATGTGGGCGGTAATTCCCATTTTCTTTATTACTCATCAAGTATTTATCCTGCACCCTATCAAAAAATTCATCTTTGATATGATAAGAATAACCCTGTCGTATCTCCATATATTGCAGCATTCTCCTTTGGGCAAACCTCTTTTATGTAAATTCCCCACCGACATCAGCCGATGGGGAACATTTACGCACTATACCATTTATATCCCACCTGTATAGCAAGTGGCATCATTTACGAACTGAATCACTTATACCCCGCACCATCAGCAAGCGGCAAACATTTACTTCTACTCATAGTATATACAAATTGCGAAAAATAATCAACCTGTATTTCAACTTTTTTCTTTTGCACCGGACTTCTTGCTGCTATTTGATTCTCTGTAAAATCTCTGTAAATCCATCTGGCAATTGACATTTTTCCTTATAAATATCAGCATTTCGAGGCTTGTGTTAACTTCCTGCCGTGGCAAACAAAAAGTATCGAAATCATGTTTATATTCCCTCTCAATTATAAAATATACGCCGTCCAAAAAACAAACTTGTATGCCTATTTCCGACCGCTCTCTCCGTATTCCTACACATCCGCCCTTGTATAGAATGTCGCCTTCCCTTTACCATGCCTGTTAACAACCCCGTCCTTCATCAACTGTGTCAACGAATTTTCTACGGAAGCCTTAGACAGGGACGGCACAAGTTCCATGATCTCACTCTTCGTAAATTTACCGATTTTCTCATAAACTGCTTTTCTGACCATTTCTATTGCAGGCAATTTTTCATCCACAAGACTGATCCGAGTCTCAAAATCTCTATAAGCTGCCAGCACGATTCCAAGCATATATTTTATAAATGGTGCCGGATCATTTTCATTCTCGTGCCAGCCATTCCCGCACTGTTCCAATACATCGTAGTAATTTTCCTTGGTCTTTTCTATTTTACTCTCCAAGCTGATATATCTCCCCACAACATACCCGCACCGATATAGAAGGAGCGTGGTGAGCAGGCGAGACATCCGGCCATTTCCGTCATTGAATGGGTGGATGCATAGAAAATCATTGATGAAAATCGGAATCAATACTAGCGGATCCACGATGCAGGCATCTATTGCCTGATTGAAATTATCGCAGATGGAATCGATTGCCCCCGGTGTCTCATAAGGCGCCAAAGGAATAAATCGCACTGTCTGCGATCCATCCGGGTGATTTTCGGCTATTACATTTTGCGTATTCTTAAACCTTCCCCCTATATCCTTCTGTGAATATTGATATAAATCCCGGTGGAGCTGCAAAATATAAGAAGAACGAATCGGGATATATTCATAGCTCTCATGGATCGTATTTAAAACATCCCGATACCCCATAATTTCTTCCTCATCCCTATTCTTAGGTGTTGTCTTTTCCATAACAAGCTGTTGAAGCCTTGTGCTTGTCGTAACAATGCCTTCAATCTTATTGGAAGCCTCGGTACTTTGTATTTTTGCTATCTGGACCAGTTTTTCCAGTGTGGCAGGTTTCTGCTTAAGGTATAATTCCTGTTTTCCTTTAAACTCATGGATCTGTGCTACCAATCCAAGAATTTCCGAATCCCATTTGTAATCTTTTAAATTGGCATAGTTAAAAATCCGCATTCGCCTAACCCCTCTCTTTTCGCCTAATTATACCATCATTTTAGGCAATAATCAATATTCTACCCTGATTTCGCCTAATATATTCTCAAATTATGCGAAAGTTTAAATGTTAGGCGATTTCATTATCCAAAAATATATACATTTTTATCCAAACAAACTTTAAGCCAAATTAAAAATAGCCAGCACCTTTCACGCTGACCCTGATATCCTTTAACAATTATTACACAATTTAACGATATACTTACTTCATAACGATAGTCTCTGAAAATTCCTACTTTGTAACGATTACCCCTACTATCTTAACGATAGCTGTAAAATCCGTAGTTTTCCTTTCCTCATTCGTAGTCTTATCGTAGTCCTTATTTTGAAAAGGAAAAGTTATGCCCCCACTCTGCAAACTTATACCAAGATATGCCACTCACACCACACCCCTGCCGTGGCACACGAATAATATTTTTATCATATCTCTTATATCCCTTCATAAGCCTTCAAGCCTTGATATTTCAAGCTTTCCGGCGCTTTTTTCATTTTTGATTTTTTACCCCGAATATGCGTAATTCGTTATAAATCTACGCAAATTTACGGGCAAATGGTGTAGTAATTGGTGTAGTAGATTGTTTCGTTTCTTAACCTGATTTTCTCTTTTTCTCTTGCATATCAGCCTCTTTGAAGTCCAAAATTCTCGCCATCTGCTCTGCTCCCCGGTCATAGTATTACGTTTTTGGAATCCTGACAAATTATCGCTTACCAAAATGATCTTCCGCAATCTGATCTAGCTGTGCAGAAATCAGTGAAAACTTTTTATTCAAATCCAGTGTCTTCACACTGATCCTGTTTCCACTTATCACAAAACTACAATCGGGAGTAATTGCCTCTTCCGTCTTTGCGTACAACAGTAGCCCAGACACCATTCCAGTATCTGCTATATCCTGATTCTTCACATAAGTAAAAATCTGGTACAGATTCCCTGAATGTAATGTAGTCTTATTATACTTTACCTGCATCGTCCTTCCATAATACTTTGTATCTATAATCAGAATCTGTTCTTTATACCTCATAAAAATATCCGTTTGCATCACTGGAAGAAAGCGAATTATGCTTTCCTCTGTGTCCCCAGTAAGATTCCATTTCAATTGGGCCGCTCTTACTTCAGAGAGATATGTATGATGCCTCTTGTAGTATTCCAGAACAAACTTTTCATACAACCGATGCATATGATCATCAGACAGAGACATCATTTTATAATTGCCTTTCTCCGTTGTCTGAATCATTCCGTCTAGCACCAAATAACAGGTGTTCATAAGCATTTCATAGTTTTTATTGTTCCGCTGGTACCTAAGCATATCCCATCGGATACTGGACGGATCAATAATAGCCACTTCATCAAAAAAGAGAAGTGCTTTCTTTAGGTTACTCTTATGTTCCTGTTTTACAGAAGCTTCTCTAACCAGAATTTTCATCGTCGTCTTTAAAATCTGATTATAGATATTATCCACAGACAATTCATCGTACTCACAAGCCAAAATTCTCTTTCGCTGAATTTTATTACTTATGGTTCCGTGCATGTCCAACTTTCCCCGTATCACTGGCAAATCCTCATTTTGGGTAATATATTCCTTGTGAAGCCCTTGTTTTAACTGCTGTGTCACACCCTTTGCAAGTATTGCGGCAAACAATTCCTGTATTTCATCAAATTCCTCTGCAGCTATGTTTTCATAATTCTTTTGACGAAGCACCTGAAAGACATATGCAAGCATATAATATATATTTTTTATGAGAATACCTTTGTCATTAGTCATTGAATACTCCGCTCAGACTATTTTCCCAACGCTGCACCTTCTGTTTGTCATCAAACCAGTACTCCTGCAGCATAGGGATAATATCATAATATACAACAGACTTCATCCACTCATCGGTACAGTTTTCCTGATTCCTGCCACAAAAATAACTGTGACCGATGCGGAATCCTTCACCTAAAGAATCATCTGCCTTAATTTCTCTGTTCAAATCTATAATCTGCTCAATCAGTGCATTGAATGTTTCATTCTGCAAAATGTTCCGATACACCTTAAACCCGTCAGAATTGAATCCGGGTTCCATATCAAAAAAACTAAATCTTCTTCGAAGAGCATAATCAATCATTGCAAGGCTTCGATCCGCCGTATTCATCATTCCAATAATATATAGATTCTTTGGAACAGAAAACTCCTCTCCACTGTATGCCAACTTTGCCTTTGTTCCCCTGTAATCTTTTTCTATCAGTAGCAACAACTCACCAAAAATCTTACTCATATTACCTCTGTTAATCTCGTCAATAATAAAAAAATACTCCTTTTCCGGATGCTCCGTGGCTTCCATACAAAATCGATGAAAAATACCGTTCGTCAGTTTAAACCCCTCGGCTTGAGGTTTATATCCCATAATAAAATCTTCGTAGGAATAGTTTTGATGAAATTGAATGAATTCTATCCTAGCTTCATCCTTCTCCCCCATCATAGAATATGCCAATCTCTTGGCAACAAATGTTTTACCGACACCTGGTGCTCCCTGCAAAATCAAATTTTTCTTGTTCCGCAGCAATGATATCAGCGTATTATACTTTTCCTCTGTCATATATACCTGATGCAGAAAATCTTCTTTAGTATATGGAGCGGTACCTGATTGTCCAACTTTATCCCGATACACATAATATGGCGTGAGATCCATTTCCGGTACATATCGATGTTCTCTTTCAGCGGCTTTGATTTTTACCCATTTTGCCGTAATCTTTCCTGACAATTCATCTGTAATAATAATTCGCTTCCCGAGATCTGTAAGAAGCCACGTACCGCCCTCACCTTTATCAATGATTCCTTCATAAACAAGATAATTCCTTGCCCAGTCTATATCATTCAAGACCTGTGCAATTCCGGTGGAATTTTTATTCTGGAGTTCTTCATTACTGATACCACAATCCTCAATAATCTTCTGGTGCACATCCGGACGTTTCCCGCTTCCGCCCATCATATACAAAGTATTAACAACCGGAGCATACCACTTGGAAAACTTAGCATCGGAATGCAATGAATCAAGATCAACTTCCTTATCTTGATTGTAGAAACGGCTCACAAAGAACCCAACATCTATCGTCATGGTAATTTTATTTGAATCCGAATAGCAGCTATCCTTCAAGCTGGTTTTCAACATCTTATCCAACTCCATATCAGCTGCTACAACTTCTCGTATCTCATTGTAAAGTTTGAAACCACCTTCTACATTTGCAGTAGCTCCTCCTTTTTTCGGCACAAAATCACTGTCGATTATTCTAGCAACTGCACGTACTTCAGAGTATTTGTAAATAAAATACTTATCCGGATAGTTCAGCCAAAGATATGTAGTAATCGCATTCGGTGTCTGATAATGCTGTCTCCATGTTCCATCGTCATATTTGATACGTAATTCTTCAGATGTACTCTGGAACGCTTCGATTCGATCTCCCAAATTTTTTGTTTCATCATATAAATAAAAAAACATTCTCCTAACAGCTTCCGGATCTGCTGCCGCAAAAGACTTAATCATTCCTCTCGGATAATTATTCATATTGGCCAACAGATTACCTGTTTTTTCTGTAGCAGCCATAAACATATCCAGAAAGTTCTCTGCATTAACATCCCAATTTCTTTGAAAATGGGCAATGGCCTCCCACTTATATATTTCATCTTTAAAATGTTCAGGAAAGTATTCCTTGTAGGCAGTAATAACTGCGGCTAATTTTTCTTTATTAAACATACTGTTGTCCTCCCTTGTATTGAACCTTCAATCGAACTGATATTGTAGGAAAGGCTGCATTGATACAATTTATAAATTGTAGCCCTATAAAACGACCACGCTTATTCAGATTTATAACCTATTTTTTTCAACCACTCTTTACCGCTCAAAACAACTAATCCTATATTAGATGCATAATCATCAAAAAGATTCTGTTCCGGATGAAGGAATACTTTCCCTTTATCATTTGTTACAATTTGATATTCATTCTCTGTTGTTTTGGCTATGGCGATCAATTCACATTCCCCTAAGTCTTTATTCCTAAAGTTTTTCTTTTTTATATCATCTACAGTAATTTTACCTTGCGATATAAGAAACTTTATGTAATTAGCATCACTCATCCAACTATAGAATTTCTTTCGTATCCTTTTTAATTCCTCTTTTGCTCCTGGTATATCATCCAATTTTACCAAACGGATTCTTTTTACACCCATTGCTCCATATGTAAGATTATATACAGAATTATACACATCTTTTGCCGTATCATCTTCAATTTCAAGGTAATATCCCGGTTCTAACTCATTAAGAATTGTTTCTGTAACTGTTATATCTGTTTCGTTTTTCTTACACAAATCTGCAACTCTATAAATCTCATCACAAATAGAATGAAGAAAAACATTTGTATCTACTAAATAATACATCAGTCTATCTTCACTCCATTTCTTAATTTTATGGATTCTCCAGTAGCTTTTCCTATTTTTCCGTTATCTATAAGATAATCCACTTTTTTTTGCAATTCTACATAAGGCTTCATAAGTTTCTGGTATTGTGGTAAAGTTTCATTTGGGATATAAAAATCTCCGTCAAATCTTTCTGCAATTTTTGCACCTAAAGCCTTTTCAATTTCTTTTCTGACTGTGCCATATTGCTTTCCTTGCCTATTCTTATATAATATTCTACGCAATACCATTTCAAAGCTCAAACAATATTGGTGACACAATTCGTTCACATATTTTCCTAATTTTTCCCTGTTTATATCAATAAATAAATCCTGTTGAATTGCCACATAATAGTCTTTTACTAAATACTCTTCAGGATACAACAATTCTCCAGCAAATTCATTTGCTTCTTGTTCCATGCTGTCAGATGAATATCCAAGCACACTGTCATCATCAGAAATACTTTTACCTTTATGAAGAAACCAATGCCCTATTTCATGGGCAAGCGTAAAATTCTGACGCCCCAGTGGTCTTTTATAATTAACACAAATGACAGTCATGCCATTTGAACCATATCCAATAAATCCAGAAAGCTTATCAATGTCTTCCTTAAACAGAATCAAATTGTATTTATCGGTATAATCGACTTCTTCCAATCGTGAAAAAAAATCGCCAGGAAAGCCTTTTATTTCAAAGAGTTCCCTAGCTTTATTAACTGCCTCAAGAATATTTCTTGTCAAAAGAATACCTCTTTTCTCTAAAAATTATGCCTCTTCCAACAATACCTCATTTACAAAAGCAAAATCATTCATAAAATCTTGAATTTTAGCCTTTACATTTCTAGATTTTACAGAATCTTTTCCTCTGTTCATTGTAGAAATTAGCAAATCACAACTTCTAACATCACCATCAATAAAATATTGGGGATCACAATGAAGGGCACTACAAATCAACAACAAATCAAACTCGTCTATTTCTTCATAAGAAGATTTATCGCTTATGATATTACTGATAGATTCTTCATCTATAAAAGTTATTTCAGATAAAGTAGAAATGTTAATGCCTAACAAATTCATTCTATCCTGGAGCACACTACCGATATATTGCATAAGCACACCTCCTACCCTTTTATCTTCCATTTTTTTATTATTATACCACAATTCTAATATTATGACACTATAAAATAAAAAATTAATTTAAAACGTAGGTAAAAATCGCACTTCTTTTTTTTGTCTATTTCTGAACGAAAAAAAATAAGGGAGTCCATATTCCGGGCTCCCTTCAGATTGCCATACTGAGCGAAAACTATTCCTATTTAAACATATCCACTATGTCTTTGATCTCTGCCACATTCAACTGGTTTTGATCTGCAATTTTAATAATGGAATCTGCAATCTGTGTCGTCATGTCATTCTTTACAACGATATCATTTACTCCCTGTTCGTTATCATTGGATGCCATCTTGACTTGATTGATCTGATCCCGGATATTCGTAGCGCTCTCCGAAAAAACAAAAGTTTCATTATGGATACTATGAATGACTTCCCGGATATCGTTCACCACATCTTCATACTGACCGACCATAGTTGCAAATTCCTGGAACTTGCCGGACACATCTGTTTCCATAAACTCGATGATATCTTCAAAACACTCCTGAACACTTTCTATACTCTTGTTCGCATCCTTACAGATTGCCTGAATCTGGTTGGCCGTATTGGCTGAATTCTCTGCCAAGCTTCCAATCTCTCCGGCAACAACTGCAAATCCTCTTCCTGCCTCTCCTGCCCTTGCTGCCTCAATGGAGGCATTCAGTGAAAGCAGATTCGTCTGACTCGTAATATCCAGAATCTGAGTCGCCATCTCGTTGATCTTCATGAGGGACTGAAGATTCTTCATAGCCTCATCAATGTTCCTCTTTGTTTCCGCAACTTTTTTCGTATTGTTCTCCAACGTATCCGCCACCGTTTTACTCATAGCGTTTGCCGTCTGAATCAATGCCTCACTCTTCTCATTTCCACGCTGCGCACGATCCGTAATATCTCCTACGATATCATGGATTTTTTCAACTTCGCCCGTAACCACGTCTATCGAAGAATTTGTATTAATGATACTGGCAGACAGCTCCTCCGTCGTCGCCATATTATCCTCTGCGCTCTCCATCAGTTCGTTCGAAGCCGTTCGTATCGTTCCGGAACTTCCCACCAGAGATTCTGAACACTGAATCAATGTACTCAGTATCTTGCGGAATGTGACCGTAAGAGAATCTACCGCCGTAGCCAGCTTACCGACCTCACTCTTGTACCCGATATAGTCTTCTATCATATCATCCTCGCTCAAGTCGAGTGTTTCGATCTTCTCAATCTTGCTGATCACTTTATTGAGCGGTTTCAAATTGACGGTTATCATCACCCATGACATACTCGTAATCAAAAGAAAGGCAAGTACGCAGACAACACCCAGGACAAGACTGCTCTTGTATACCGGCTGATACAGTTCGTTCTTATCATTCCTGATCACAAGCGCCCACGCCCTCTCCGGAATCGACTTAAAGACGGAAAAATATTCCACGCCATCATCCCCGTCATAGGTAAGCTGACCGGTTTCCTGCCCGCCTTCAATCATGGAAATGACATCAAGTAAGGTTTCATCCTCAATCTCTGTCAGGATCAAATCGGCGTTATCGTCGAAAATATACTGCTTCTTCCCCACATTGATAAGCGAATAGGTCGTATTTTCAATGCCATACGTGGAAACGGCATCCAACTGCCGCGAAAGACCGTCCGTCTGAATAGCGCCTCCGACAAAGCCGAGAGGTGTATCCCCTTCATAAATCGGGACATACATGGATATAATAAGCTGTCCTGATGCCGGTGACTTCAGGATACCTGTATTAAATATGCCGCCCTTTGCCGCTGTCAGATTATCGTGAAGCTGCTTGAGAGAATCACCCTCACGCAGCACCAATCCTATCGCAGACGTATTGGAATGGGTCATCGTCTCGGTTTCCCAGTTACACACATACAATCCCTCCCAGCCTTCGAGTGCCGCAAAATACTCGGAATTATATGCCTGTAACGCTTCTCTCTTTTCCTGATCGTCCGTATTATGTAAAAAATCAAGGATATCCGGTTGCTTTGAAAAAGATATGAGCTGGCTTTCCGCATTCAATATATACTCATTGATCAGCCTCGTTTTGGCATCCAGCGATGTATGCATATTATTTTCCACATCATTGATGAGCATCGATGTAATATTACTATTGGAAAGATAAAATACCACTCCCATTGACAGTGCTGAAATAACAGCAACAATTGACGCGATCACTAATCCCATTTTTTGATTTTTAAACATAGTCTCTCCTACCTGAAGCAGTCCTCTTCTGCTTTCCTCTTCTGGTATCTAATCTACCATTTATACTTTATGTATAATTTTAACATAATACCGGCTTTCTAGCAAGAATTTTTCAGCTTTCCCAATACGCAAAGGCATTACATTATGCAGTCCATTATTACACTTATCATCATTTCCTTTTCTTCCGGATCAGACTCCTCAATCATAATCGTAAGAGCAACAAGACAATGCTTTTTCAAATTTTGCCATGAAATTTTCCTCTTCCAACACCCGCCGCAAAAAATGCCTCCACAACTGCCGGATCAAAATGTGTGCCGGATTCCTCCCTGATGATCGCATATGCCTTTTCAAGCGGCATAGCGTTTTTATAACAACGTTTGGACATCAATGCGTCAAAAACATCCGCCACCGCCATGATCCTTGCACAAAGCGGTATTTCTTCCCCGCTTCTGCCATAGGGATAGCCTTTGCCGTTCCACCACTCATGATGATACGCCGCCATCTCCACCGCCGTATTCAGATATTCCGATTCCCCAAGTTCTTCCTTTGCACGGGTAAGCAGTTCCTCTCCCACGGTGGTATGCGTTTTCATAACCTCAAATTCTTCATCCGTCAGTTTTCCCGGCTTATTTAAGACAGCGTCCGGTATATGTATTTTCCCGATGTCGTGAAGCGGCGCTGCCACCACCATGTCACTAAGATAGCTGTCAACCAGAATATCACTGTATACCCCCTGCTTTTTCAGCTCTTTTGCAATACTCTCCACATATTCCGCCGTACGCTTAATGTGTCCGCCCGTATTGTCGTCCCTGTTCTCCACGACTTCCGCCATAAACGTAATCATGCCGGACTGCATACGGGAAACCCGTTCGTGGTAAAAGGAACGCATATTGCCCTGCATGATCAGCACAATAATTGTAACCGTCATGACAAAAGCGGAAATGCCGCTGATCCCGATAAATGAAGCCAATCCCCGCTCATACATATTGTCCGCCGACCACACATTCCCACCGCCTGATGTAATCTGCATTGCCGTTTGTTTTGAAAAAAACAGCATCAATATCCCTACCACCCACAGCAGATATTTCTCCGACTTTTGAAGTCTCCTGTGCTGCATATTCTCATGAAACCAACCGCGCCAGCTCCGGCCCCTCACATAGAATATCATGAGCAGCACAGACAATACCCCATAAAGGATAAACTGATAAGCCGAAGTTTCCTGCGCCGACATTGTAAGCAGATACGGCGGCACAAGCAGAATCGGTATCATAAGCCCATTGATAATACCAAGAAACGGTATCATTAAAACCAACCCCAGCAGCTTGTGTTTTTTTCTGCCAAAACAAATATTCAACCCGATCATAAACAGCGCTGCCATTGATGCGGCATCTTTTCCAAAAATCAAAAATACAATACTAATCAGGAAAAAACTGACCAGATAAAAAATACGCTGGTTCTTTACCTTCATATCCGGCTCTAAAAATACATATTTTTTTATCAGGAAACCGCTGACTGCGATTGCCGCCGTTTCTAATATTTCCAGTATTACTGCTTCCATAGACTATACACCGTCCCTTTCGCTCTTTCTGTCCTCGCGCCCTGCACAAACATTTCTTCAACTTGATCACTCTGCTTCATTTTCTTACGATGGCTACATTATAAACCATTTTGCAAAGATTTTCACTTTTGTTTTTTTTATTTTTGTGATTTGCAAAAAAGGAAAAAACTGATATAGTAAAATAAATAAAGGTAATGAATCAGTCGGAAACATCTCTCTGGTGCATTCAACCCCTGTTAATACAGAAATAAGAGGAGAATCGATCATGAATCGAAAAAATGAATTGCCAAAATCAGAAATGCCGATGCCGCAAGATGGTCAAATGCCCGAGATCATGCGCGCAATCATGCCGGATTTTCCAAAATGGAACCGTCTCTTCTTTCGCTTGGACTGCATTTTTGTGATCATCAACTTTCTGCTGGCTTGTACTTTCTTTGCCTTTTGGGAATGGGAGGCGCTGCTCAACACTTCCGTGAAGAACTATGTCCTCCTGCATATGGTCCTTCCCTCCGTGCTGAATGTAATGATCCTGTTGGCGGCGGCTACGCTCAGAAGGCGTCTGCCGGAAACGGATATGCGCCAGAATGTTATCCCTGTTTTTGCCATGCTGCTGCTGAATCTTGTTGTCAGCATGATTCCCCAGATTTTCTTCATTACGCTGGGGATCTTCTGCATTCCAATCTGTATGACTGCAGTATACAGCAGTCAAAAGCTGAGCCGGATCGTGACAGGTATCAGTCTGGGCGGCGTTTTGATTGCATCGATTAGACAATTTATAGGGATGTCAAGCGCGGAAGACCGCCTGTTTGTCTTTCCTCAGGCGCTGATTGCCTTTTGTATCCTGCTTACTCTGGGGGAAGTCGCGCAGACCGTCATAAAAATGACGAACGGGCAGAAGCAAAAGCTGATCCATTTTGCCACAGACATTAAAAAGGAACAGCGCAAGGCAGAGGCGGCCAGCGAGGCAAAAAGCATTTTTCTGGCAAATATGTCTCATGAGATACGCACGCCCATCAACGCCATTTTGGGCATGAACGAAATGATCCTGCGGGAGGCCGACAGCGAGCAGATCAAGGAATACGCGCAAAGCATCTATTCCGCCGGAAGCTCATTGCTGTATCTTGTCAACGATGTGCTTGATATTTCCAAGATCGAATCCGGAAAGCTGGAGATCACGGAAAATATTTATGATCTATCCTCCTTTATCCACGACTGCTATATCATGGTCGCGGAGAAGGCTGAGAAAAAGGGACTGGAGCTTACGGTTTCCTGCGATCCGCAGCTTCCCTCCAAGCTGAAGGGAGACGAGAGCCGTCTACGTCAGGTGGTTACCAACCTGCTCTCCAACGCCGCCAAATATACGGAAAAAGGGAGTATCACGCTCTCCTTTGATCAATGCGATCAAGACGGACAGATGATGCTGGTAGTTACCGTCAAGGACACAGGGATCGGCATCCGCAAAGAAGATATGGATAAACTCTTTACACAGTTTGCCCGTTTTGATATGGAGAAAAACCGGAATATTGAAGGCACCGGTCTGGGATTGTCCCTTGCCAAGCGTCTGACCGATCTGATGCATGGTACCCTTGATCTGCAGAGCGTATACGGCGTGGGCACATCCGTTACACTCACGGTTCCGCAGCAGGTAGTGGATCCTGAGCCGATGGGTGATTTTCAGCAAAAATATATGTCTATGGCGGATAAGGGTGGGACTTATCATCAGAGCTTTGAGGCGCCGGACGCAAGGATCCTGGTAGTAGATGACGTGGCGCTCAACCTGAAAGTCATTGTCAATCTGCTGAAAAAAACCAAGATCACAGTAGACACCGCTATCAGCGGCAAACGGTGCCTTGGGATGGTTCAGCAGATCGCTTACGACCTGATCTTCATGGATCATATGATGCCGGAAATGGACGGCATGGCTACATTTGCAGAAATGAGGAACCTGGAAAATTCCCTGAATAAGAATACTCCGGTCATCATGCTGACCGCAAACGCCGTTACCGGGGTCCGGGAACAGTTTTTGGAGGCAGGATTTACCGATTATCTCTCCAAACCGGTGAATGGCGACAAGCTGGAAAATATACTTCAGAAATATCTGCCCAAAGAAAAATGTCGGACGGAAGCTTCCGGAACAGAAACCGTCAGTGAGACGGAGCGCCCTAAAGCCCTGACGGAATTGATCGAACTCTATCCCAAAGTGGATGTGTCAAAAGGACTCACGGTTTGCGCTGACGATTATGAAGTGTATATCGATTTCCTTCAAACCTATGCAGAGAATCCGGAAACGGATCATCTAAACGAGTACTTGGAACAGAAAAAAGCGTATGATTACCGTGTCTGTGTCCATGGCATCAAAAGCGCGTCCTTAAGCGTGGGATTTTCTGATTTGGCAGCTCAGGCGCTTGTCTTGGAGAATGCTGCACGAGAAGAAGACTGGGATCTTATCCGGGCAAACCACGACTCCTTTCTTGATGAGTACCGGCTGGCTGTCAGCGCAATCAAAAAAGTATTTTATAATTAGGTGGTAGAATGGGCATAACAATGTTAAAAGAACTTGTTGAAATAAATTATCCATCAGTGATTATTCTGTTGTTCTTTTTGGTTTTTATATTTACAAATGATTACTTTACCAAAAGGATCCGGAAATTGTTTCTTTTGGCGGATGTACTTTTGTTGTGCCTGATTGTGGCGGATTCCATAGAATATTGGACTGCGTCACTTGATACATTCACTCCAATTCGGATACTGATGTCTGCAATAGGATATAGCATAAGACCGGCAATTATTTATGTTATGATATTGTTGTTGGGAAATGTAAAAGACAGAAAATATAGATGGATCTCCATACCACTTGTCGTAAATACGATTATTGCCTTTTCGGCATTTTTTGCTAATTATGCATATTCTTATACTATAGATAACCAGTTTGTGCGGGGACCTCTCGGCTATTTTGCTTACGTAACAAGTGTTTTTTATGAGATTGTTCTGTTGATTTGCACGGTAAAATTGTATAAGTCGGTTAAAATTTCTGAAACGATTATTTCCGTTGTAGTTCTTTTTACATTTATGATTTCGATATTGATGGAATCGGTATGGAAATATGAAGGGATTATCAATGTATCCGCTGCGGTTGCATTAACTTTTTATTATCTGTATTTGAATACCCAGCAATTCAAACGTGACCCGATGACAAACATACTGAACCGGAGATGTTTTTACATAGATGCCGAGAAAAACAAGGCAAATCTGAGTGCTGTAATATCGATTGATCTGAATGATTTAAAGAAGTGGAACGACGAGTATGGACATGCGAAGGGGGACGAGGCAATCTGTACGATTGTCAGCTGTGTAGAAGCAGTACTTCCGTCGAATTGTTATCTGTATCGTGTTGGCGGCGATGAATTTATGCTTCTTTGCTTTAGTCAACAAAAAACAGCCATTGAACAGTTGCAAAATCAAATCAAAGAAAAAGTAATGCAAACTCCTTTTTCCTGTGCAATTGGTGTTGCATACAGCGATAAGCAGACTGATTTTAATAAGCTATGTTCCCAAGCGGACAAGTATATGTATGAAGATAAAAAACAATGGAAAGAAAGGGACAAAAGGCATGAAAACTTACAATCATCTATTTGAATCTTTAGAAAATCTCAATGATTTTTTGGACGGAATTGTATTGGACAGGAACCGGCAGGTATTATTACGGATTCATAGTTGCATACATACCGCAGAGATGATGGAAGAACTGACCGCGGAATTAAAAGAGCTATTACCCAATGCCGTGATGATCGGATGCAGCGCATCCCATGTGATCTGCGAAGGAAAAATTTTACAGGGTGTGTGCCTGCTTTCCCTCACAGTATTTGAGCAGTGTGAAATGCGAATCGGAATGTTCAGCTGTGAGCAGGAACCGGGAGTGGAAAAGGCCGGAGAGGTCTTGGGTGAGGAAGTATCCAATGAGCTTATAAAAGGCGATAAGGGGATGATGCTGACCTTTTTCCCCTTATCTTATTATAAAACGGCAAAATTTGTTGAACGTGTGGACCGATTAAATAAAGGCTTGAATATGATAGGCGGCGTTGCTTATGTGGCGGAAGGCGCCCATAGCGAAGCAGGAGAAAAAGCTTATGTATTAGGGCAGACAGAGACTTCTGTCAATAAAATGGTGGCGGTCCTGCTGGTGTCGCCTAAGCTTTTTATCTATGAAAATGTTATTTGTGGCGCGGAAGGCGTAGGGCGAAGCTATGAGGTAACAAAGGTCCACGAACATTTTGTAGATGAAATAGAGGGTGATGATGCTGCCAAATGGTATCAGGGCGTTCTAGGCAGGGAAGAACTGGAAAAAGATCCTACCCTTGCGAGCCTGTTTCCCCTTATCCTGGAGGAGACTCAGACTGCCTACAATGTGGTTTATGAATTGGCGGATACCTTGCCGGAGCCTTGGAAATCGGAAAAAAGGGACAGAATCAATGTTTTCAGTGAAATAACCGAGGGTATGAAGTTCGGTCTGGGATATTTTGCGCCCCAGAGGATAGTAGACCAGTTAAGCAGCGCCTATGAAGAATTGGGAGAGGCGCCGGTGGAAACACTGTTTGCTTACGAGTGCCTTTCCAGAATGTGGATGCTTCATGACTGTGCCACATGGGAAATAGGGCAATTCTACACCACGAATATCAGCGGCGCCATTTTAGCGGGAGAAATCGGCAATCTAAAGGGGAAAAATTTATACGGCAATGCTACCTTTATGATAGCCGGATTATCGGAAAATGAAAACGCCCGCCTGATTTTGAAGGAAAAGGGATTAAAAGATGTTTCCGGACTGCAGCATGAAAATATGCAGATTATAAATTATTTACTGATGACGGGAAACAGACAGTTGAGTAATCAGTTGAGCCTGCAGAGAGATAAAATGAAGCAGGCGATGTTTTATCAGGAAATGTTGGGGTTGGATAACCAGGCAAAATATATTTACGATAAGGATAGACACTATTTAGACAAGCTGGCGGTATTTTCCCTGAAAAATGAACGGATGATCCGTCTCTTTCTGGGACAGGAGGATTTCTGGTCGGAATTAAAGACTATTTATGGAAATTTAAGAGCGCATTTGGCGGAAAAAGCCAAGGATTTTTCGGATGTGCTGCATTTTTACAGTTATGGGGATAACGGGCTTTTGATCGCGGCGGAAGAGACCCTGACAGATGACGGTGACTTTGTGGAATGTATCAAGGCAGCCTATGACTTTATGAACGGAGCTGTTTGCAGGGACTTTAGGCTTTCTTATGAATGCGCAGTAATCATGCATGAAGAAGACGCCCTTCAAAAAGCAGATACAGCCCTGCAATATGGGGCAAAGAGCAAGAATCCTTTTGTAATATACAACCAGGTACAGGAAGAAGTAGCGGATATGAAAGAAGATATACATATTCTTCAGGTTGTAAGGGATGCTCTTGTCCAGGATGGCATTGCGCCTCATTTTCAGGGAATCTATGATAACCGCAAGGGTAAGATAGAAATGTATGAGGCCCTGATCCGTATCAGGGATGCCCAGGGAAATCTGTATTATCCCGGCCAGTTCCTTTCCATCGCCAAGGAATATGATCTCTATGAAGCCCTGTCGGTTATTATGGTAAAAAAAGTAATGAGCATGTTCCTCCATAAGGATGTTAAGGTGACCATTAATCTGAATGTGCAGGATATCTATGATGAAGACATGATTGAGATGATCTTCCATTACTTAAAGCTGGCGGACTATCCCGGGAATTTTGTATTTGAACTGGTGGAAAGCGAGGAGGTAACGGACTATCAATACATTGAGCAGTTTGCCGAAAGTATTCATGAGCATGGGGCAAAAATTGCCATCGATGATTTCGGAAGCGGCTTTTCCAATCTTTTGCATATTATTAAAATCAATGCGGATATTTTAAAAATTGACGGGGAAATTATTAAAGTAATATGTGAAGATGAAAACTGCCGTGAATTTGTGACAATGATCAATGAATGGTGCAAAAACACGGGAAAAGAAGTCATCGGCGAGTTTGTGGAAAATGAAAATATCCAGCAGATCATGGAAAAAATCGGAATTGCCCACTCCCAAGGATACTATTTTGCGAAACCCGTAAAATGGGAAGATATAACAGAAAAAAACTAAAATAAAGCAAATCAAAGAGCCGGCAAAACAAGTTTGTCGGCTCTGTATTTGTGTATCTGACTCTTTAATGTTATGTTGTTCTTCTAATCAAATCCACCGCCAGCTCTGAAAATATTCCCGAAACACTGATTTCATTTTCGCTGTCAGCAACATTTTCACACTCTGCTGCTTTTCCTTCTTTTAGATAATAAACATTACATTTTCTGCCTTTATTGATGACATTTACAAGATTTTCTTCCGGAATATGAACGACCGCTTTTGCCTTCCATTGGTTAATGTCCAACCTTCCCGTGATCTTATCAACAGTAATTTCATAATCTGTCTTTGCTGTAAATTCCAGACTTCCGCTGCTGTCTGAAATCAGGACCTGCTCTGCAGTACCGTCATATTCCAAACGGTTCAGATGAAGATTACTTATTACAAGAGTCTTAACGTTGGCTGCAATCTCGCAATGGTCAGAATATTTATTCGGAAGAATGATCTCAACTGTCAGCGACTCCTCCGCTTCATAGCGGCTGAGCTTATTTTTGTTAAGAAAAACTACATCCAGCTTGTTTTTCCTGTCATCCAGCTTTATTTTATACATGGATGCCAAATTCTCAAGGGTTTCCGAGGACAGCTTCACATGCAGCTTCTCATCATCGCCTGATGACAGTATAATCTCAGCCGCACTGCCAATATTGACATCAAAATGTTTTTCGCAGTCAATGTCATAGATGGTTTCACTGGTATATACAAATGTTTCCGGGGCTGCTTTTGTGGCAGAAGCTGTAAGCAGCTCATCTATGGTGGTCTTAAAAATCTCTGCTATGATTACCATATTTTCAATATCCGGTAACCCTTTTCCGGTTTCCCACTTCGTGATCGCCTGCCTTGTAACACCGATCCTCTCGGCAAGCTGCTCCTGTGAGATCCCTTCTTTTTTTCTTATTTCCTTTAATTTTTCTGAAAAATTCATACTTGTTATTCTCCTTCCTTTTTATATATTTTAGTCTTTTAAAAGTGAATATGCAGTAATTCTTTTAATTGGCGCCGAAAGAAGTACGCTGATCGTAAATGCCACCGCAGTAAACATACCGGCAAATACAAACAATATCCAGACAGATACTTCAAAATGATTTTTTATCGCCCCAATCAGTGAAAAAATAACATTGTTGATTGCGGGAAGATACCACAGCCCGGCAATTGCGGAAATAATTGACGCCACAGCCACAACGGGGATAAAACTAAGGGCTGTCTTAACCGTAAGCTGTCTGTTTGTGTATCCGATGGCTTTATAGATACCAAATTCCTGTCTGCGTCTGCTGATCATTGAATTTATGAGCACATACATCACCAGCAGCACCATCAGGACGGATATTATAAACAGGATCACCACGATCACGGAAACAATACCCGTGTACATCATCTGACCATTCTCACTCATCTGTTCAAAATTTACGGATGATTTAATGATAGTATCGTGGTTTTCTTCATACTCAGTTATAAATGCTTCGGCAGTTTTTTCATATAAGTAAACATTGACGGAATTAATTGTTTCTCCGATCTTTTTGTATCCTTCCCTTGTGAGCTGACATACCGCGCCTGCATTATTCACACTTTGAATATAACCGGTTACAATATAATCCGCTGATTGATCGCCAACTGTCAGTTCTATGTTACTGCCGATCGGATATTTATCTGAAATCGCATTGCCTATTGCAACTTCATTATCATTCACAGGGCTATGACCTTCATAACAGATATCATTTGTGGCTTTTGAAAAATCTTCACACACAAAGGCAGTAAGACTTCCGTCTTCATAGCTTACAGGTACGGAAGCATATTCCATAAAAAGCCTTACACGACTGTCATTTTCCAGAAGCTCCTTAAGTTCCGTCATTTTTCCGTCCTCTGCCGTAAAAATAACAGACGGCAACTCTTCGGAAAGTGTATTCATAAAATTATCCGGCTTGACATTTACATTATATAGTAGCGTTCCCGCAAAAGACAACAGCACCATGATACCAAATGAGACAATAAATAATAATACGTTTTGTCCCGTCGATTCGTCTCCGGTGATACCCCTTATAGCATTGATGGGCTCTAATTTATGTATTTTTCCTGCAGAAAGATAGGAGAAAAGTAATATTGCGCACATCAGTGTCAGCAGTACGATCAGCAAAGCCATACTATCAAAAACAGGCGTATAGGAAAATCCCGATTGGATTGCTAAAATACCTGCTACGGAAGGCAGGACCGCATAAGACAAGGCGATTCCGATCACGGTAGAAATGATGCCTACCAGCATATAGGGCATAACTGTCGAAGCAATGATCAGACTGCTTGTATAACCAATGGCTTTTAATACCCCCATCTGCGCCAGTTCATCCTCAATTGCACTTCGTATCCGGAAGTTGCTGAGGAAAATACTCACAACAAGTATGATTGCAGCAAGCGCCAAAAATATCACGATCAGCAGGGTACAAACCATAGTTCTGGTCTGCTTTGAGGTGTCCCTGTCATTGATATTTAATAATGCGATCCCTTTTTCTCTTAGCACTTCAGAGATGGTATTTTTCATCTCACCCAGATCAGCGGTGCTGCTTATTTTTAAGGAATATTCAGTAATGACATGATCACTATATTCCTGCGCAAAGTCCTCATAGACAGCTTCCGGAAAATATCCGCCGATCATCCCGGTACCGTAATTTCCGTACTGCATTTCCAATAGGATCCCGCCGACATGATAGGTATGCTCCTCGCCGTCTATAGAATAAGTAATGCTGCCGCCTTCCGCAAAACCGCCTAATTCCTTCATATACATAGGAATATAAACAGAATTGTCACTCATTTCGGAAGATTCCGTAATATCACGGAGATTCAGTGTTCTTTCCTCATCAAGATTGTAAAAAACGGTATTCATGTCAAAATCAGAGCCTGCAAATTCACGGACTGTTACCGATGTAAATACCCCCTCATGCTTTTCAACAAATGATACCCCGTCAATGCCTTCCACTTCCGTAAGCAGATCTTCTTGATCCTGAATCTGTGGAATGATAAAATTGATATCCGCTGCGCTTAGTTTTTCAAACAGGCTGTCATAAGCGTTAAATGTCTGGAAAGCAAGCACAAGAGCAATATTGATAATAAATGCGGTCAGGCAGATAAACACCCCAAAGGAGATATATTGTCCCTTTGCTTTATTCAGATTATGTAGCGTAAGCGTAGATATTTTTTTCATGCTGCGCTGCTCCATTGTTTACCACCCCATTTCTTTAATGAATTGATCAAGTTTTTCGGTTCTTTCGGCATCGTCCTGCTCAAATGCCCCCAGATCACACTCGCCGTAAATCTTTCCGTCTTTAATATAAATGATACGATTTCCCCGCAGGGCTGATTTTTTATCGTGGGTAACCATGACGATGCTCTGTCCTTCTTTGTGAAGTGAAGTAAAAACATCAAGGACTGCACCGGAATTGGCAGAATTTAACGCGCCTGTGGGCTCATCCGCAAAAAGTACGTTGGGACTGTTGATCACTGCTCTGACAATCCCTGCCCTCTGCGCTTCGCCTCCTGAAATCTGGGATGATGTTTTTTTCCACGTATTTTCAGGAATATTTACCAAAGAAAACAGCTCCTTCGCGCGGTTTTTGATGTCTTCCTTATCTTTGCTTGTCAGCACCCCTGCTGCAATAACATTATCCATAAGGTTCATCTTATCGATCAGATAGATCTGTTGGAATACGAATCCGCACTCCTTCCGCCGAAATACCGCCAGCTTGTCATTGTTTAACTTCGTGATGTCCGTTCCGTCAAAGAAAATCTCCCCACCGTCCGGCTTATCCATCCCTGAAAGGGAATACATCAGGGTTGACTTGCCTGCTCCCGATGAACCCATGATCACCGTAAAATCCCCCTTATAAATATCAATATTCAGATCCGAATAAATCACCTGAATACTTTCGCCCTTGCCAAAAGCTTTTTTCAAATGCTTTGCCGATATGACTGTTTGTTTGTCCATAATGCAACCGCCTTTCTTTTTATTCCCGCAAGCAATGAACCAAGTTTCAGGTTAAAGCCAATTCGAAATTAGCTTGGCGAATGCCGCGAGGTGCAACAACTCCGTTTCTTGCAGCGGGGTTGTTGGCTATGTGACAATCATAAAGAAAAAGCCTAAGTTGCACTACCAACAGTTGTATACATTTGATCTTTTTTATGCAACTATCCGTTGCATAGCAGAGAAATACTGCATTTGGGGAAAGTCGGCTTTTCTTTTTGTAAAATCAGCTTGCGCAATAAAATATACGACAGTATCCTTTGGGGGAAAGGAACTGCCGCTTGTTATTTTTGTGCTTTTCTGCAATATTTTGTTATTTCAAGAATCTAGCTAAAAGTTAAAATGGTGTAGTAATTAGCATTAAATTGCTTTAAGTTTATACGAACTCACCTCATCCACCCCATCAAATTTCTCAATAATTAATTTACAATAGTTTAATATATCATTGGCACTTCTATTTGTTTCAATATAAAGCCCTTACGTTGATACACCGGAATATAAAATGTTCTTTTGCTTGCACCTATAAATTCCAACAATGCCACATTATCTGCTTTCATATCAATTTCCTCCTTTTATATCTC
>DLOP01000003.1:20428-20604 GCA_002478505.1 Lachnospiraceae bacterium UBA7481 | reverse complement strand
TAAACAGGATGGGTAATCCACAGGATACGCTTTCTTTCGTACATATCGCAGGAACAAACGGAAAAGGCTCGGTTCTGGCATATGTATCAACGATCTTAAAAGAGGCGGGATACCGGGTTGGACGTTATTTATCGCCGGTGATCAGCGATTATCGGGAAAAGATACAGGTTGGCGGA
>DLOP01000003.1:16705-20356 GCA_002478505.1 Lachnospiraceae bacterium UBA7481 | reverse complement strand
AGCCGACGTTATTTGAGACAGAGACGGCACTGGCTTTTTGGTACTTCACAGAAAAGAAATGTGATATTGTCATTCTGGAGACCGGTATGGGGGGTATCGGGGATGCAACCAATATCATACGTAATACAAAGGTGGCTGTATTTACCCCGGTTTCCTATGACCATATGGGGATTCTTGGAGATACACTGACGGAGATTGCGGAAAAGAAAGCGGGGATCATCAAGGAAGGAGCTGTCGTGGTCAGCGCCGTTCAGAAGCCGGAAGTGATGGGAGTCTTGCATAACGTCTGTCAGGGGAAAGGATGCGGGCTGCGTGTTGCACAGCAGCCTCAGAAGGTGAAATACGGAATCTTCGGACAAAGGTTTTCCTTTCATAAGAACATCTATAAGATCTGTCTTGCGGGAATGTGGCAGCCGGAGAATGCCTGTGTGGCACTGGAGACGATTGAGGCACTGCGTGAGCAGGGATTCTCCGTAAAGGAGGATGCGGTCAGACGTGGGCTGGAGGAAACGGTCTGGGACGGAAGATTTACCGTGCTGCGGAAAAAACCGCTGCTGATCATGGACGGAGCGCATAATGAAGATGCGGCAAACCGGCTGCGTGAATCTCTGGAAGAGTATTTTCCGGGACAGCGGTTTCTCTTTATCATGGGGGTACTTCGTGATAAGGAATATGATAAAATGCTGGAGATCATGGCGCCGCTGGCGCAATATATCATCACCATAACACCACCGGAAAATCCGCGTGGGCTGTCTGCTTACGACTTAGCGGATAAAGCAAAGGCATATCATCCTTGTGTTACTGCTGCCGATAGTCTGGAGGAAGCGGTGGAGATGGCGGGGTTGCTTGCGGGAGAACAATATGTTACCATTGCATTTGGATCGTTATCTTACCTGGGCAGACTGCGTAAAATCCTGACGAGGAAGCAGTAAGATCGAAAAATAAGCTCAAGAGAAAGATACTTTAAATGATCACAATTTAAATGAAATAAAGTATATGTAATCAGAGAAATGCAATGAGATCAGGAAAGGAATACTCGGACAAAAGTTATGATAGATAAGGAGAAGATAGAGCAGGCAGTAAGGCTGCTTTTAGAAGGAATCGGAGAGGATACAAACCGGGAAGGGCTGCGGGATACCCCGGCGCGGATCGCGCGTATGTATGAGGAAATCTTTGCAGGGATGGACGAGGATGCGTCGATGCATCTGTCCAAGACATTTACGGTGCAGACAGAGGAAATGGTGGTGGAGAAGGACATCGTATTTTATTCGATGTGCGAGCATCATCTGATGCCATTCTACGGGAAAGCGCATGTTGCTTATCTTCCGGATGGAAAGGTTGTGGGATTAAGTAAGCTTGCAAGGACAGTGGAGACTTACGCAAAGAGACCGCAGCTTCAGGAGCAGCTGACAGCGCAGATTGCGGATGCCATCATGGAGGGACTGAGTCCAAGGGGGGCTATGGTGATGATTGAGGCGGAGCATATGTGTATGACGATGCGCGGGGTCAAAAAACCGGGTTCTAAAACGGTTACGGTGGCAGCGCGGGGCGCATTTGCGGAAGATGAGGCATTGAAAGAGCAGTTTTATCAGATGCTGCGCTTATAAACTCTATTGATATGGAAGTAAGGGTGGTATATGAAGATTGGCAGCCGGGAATTTGATGTAAAGCATCATACATATGTGGTGGGAATTCTGAATGTAACGCCGGATTCCTTTTCTGACGGGGGAAAGTTTGCCACATTAGACAGGGCGATGGAGCATGCGGAGCGGATGATTGCCGAGGGCGCGGATATGATCGATGTGGGTGGGGAATCTACCCGGCCGGGGTATCAGCCGGTTTCCGCCAAAGAGGAGATAGAGCGGGTGCTGCCGGTCATCAGGAAGATCAAGACGAGCTATGATGTGCCGGTATCACTGGATACCTGGAAGCCGGAGGTCGCAAGGGCGGCGCTGGCGGCGGGAGTCGATATGATCAATGATATCAGTTGCATGAAAGAAAGGGAGATGGCAGCGCTGGTGGCTGAGAGCGGCTGCGCCTACTGCCTGATGCATAATAGAGATGGCTTGATAGCGGCTGGCTCAATGGTTAAGGAGGATCTGGCTGTGGCATTGGAAACTGCGTGGCAGGCAGGAGTCAGAACGGAGCAGGTGATGATCGATCCGGGGATCGGATTTGCAAAAACATACGAGCAGAATCTGGCTGTTCTAAATGGGATAGAGGAACTGCACTGTTTTGATTTGCCGATCCTGATCGGCGCTTCCAGAAAATCAGTAATTGGGTATGCGCTTGATCTTCCGGTAGAAGAGCGGCTGGAAGGGACGCTGGCGATTACCGCATATGCCGTCATGAAGCGCTGTGCCTTTGTAAGGGTGCATGATGTGAAAGAAAACGTACGCGTTGTAAAAATGATAGAATCGATAGTAAATGTTTTCTAAAAATGTCCGTTTGGAACGGGCTATGATAAAATTTATTTGATAAATCGGATTTTGTTGGGAGATTCAAAATGAATAAGTTAAGCAAAGATTATTTGCTATATACCTTTTTAATAATGTTAATTTGTTGGGGAATATGTTTGTTATGCAGTCTAAAAGGGATTTCATTAAACGACAATTATCTTTTATATTTACCATATTTATTAGGTGGATGGTCGCCGACGATTGCTTCATTTATTGCATTAAAGAAAAATAATAAAATTACTAATTTTAAAATGTGGCTAAAAAATGTTTTTGATTTCAAACACAATATTATTTCGTATTTTATGGTTGTAGCTCTGGGGATTTTATTTATTTTGCCACAATGCTTTATTTCTGGATATGAAAGTGGAGCTCCATTTTTTGCAATTATTATTATGATTCCTATGATGTTATTTGGGGGCGGATTAGAAGAGGCAGGATGGAGATATATACTACAACCGGAATTGGAAAAAAAATATAAATTTATAGTTTCAACTTTAATAGTCAGTTTGATTTGGTGGGTGTGGCATTTACCTTTATTTTATATACAAGGAGTATCTCAATATGGACAAAATTATTTGGCATTTGGAATTAATGTTTTAGGATTAAGTTTTGCTTTAGCAAGTATAAGAAAGAACACTAACAGCGTATGGTTATGTGTATTATTTCACTGTATTGACAATTCTTTATCGGGAATATATATCATTAAAGATAATATTTTAGGCAATATCATTACATCAATAATTTTAATATTTAGTTCTTTGATTTTAGTGGGAACTAATAATAAGAAAAAGATATTTAGATAGACAGCAGGGAATATAATTTCAGAAAAGGAGATGATACCTATGGATGAAATCAGGATTGAGCGGTTAAGACTATATGCTCATCACGGATACTTTGCGGATGAGAAATGGAATGGTCAGTATTTTGAGATCAGCGTCGTTTTAAAATTGTTTTTGCAGAATGCCGGTGTTTCCGATGCGATCGCCGATACAGTAGATTATGCGGCGGTCTGCGAATTTATTGCTGCGAAAATGACGGAAAAGACATTTGATCTGATCGAGGCGGTAGCGGAATTTCTGGCGGACAGCCTGATGGACCAGTATGAAGCGGTTCAAGAAGCGGCGGTAGAGGTCAGAAAGCCGGATGCTCCGATTTCGTTGGAAGTATCTTATGTGTCGGTCAAAGCAGTCAG
>DLOP01000003.1:0-16667 GCA_002478505.1 Lachnospiraceae bacterium UBA7481 | reverse complement strand
ATACAGCAGGCTGTTGATCTGGTGGATCAGGATAGCAGATGTAAGGTGTTGGAAGTATCGCCCATCAGAAAGAGTACGCCTTATGGTGGAGTTGAGCAGGAAGAATATTATAATGGCGTTATGGAAGTGGAGACCTACTATGAACCGCTGATGTTTTTAAAATGCCTTCAGGAGATCGAGCTAAAACTTGGAAGGAAGCGTAAGGTACGCTGGGGCCCAAGAACGATGGACCTGGATATTCTTTTATTTGACCGGATGGTGATCGACAGCAAAGAGCTGATTGTTCCGCATCCGGATATGCAGAATCGTGATTTCGTATTGCTGCCGCTTTCGGAGATCGCTCCGTATCTGCGTCATCCGCTGCTGCATAAGACGGTAGGAGAGCTTCTGGAAAATGTCAAGGAAACCCACATGGAGATACCGGCAGGGGTAAAAGAAAGCCATACGGAACCCCGGAAAGAAACAAAAGAGGAGCAGTCTTCCCCGGCAGGGACAAATGCAGCAGGGATTCCTCAGAACAATGGATCCTATGTATATCGTGGAAAGAACAAAAATATCCTGACAAAAAAGTATTAACCTGATTTGGCGGCAGATCAGCTTAACCGGAAGCCTGTTGCCTGCATCCTTGCGACAAGGTTGCCCAGATCATCATGGATATTGACATTGACAACGACGGTGCTTCTGCCTGCTTTGATACATTCTGTTTCGGCGATCAGCTGTTTCCCTTTTGCAACGCCGAGAAACTGGATGAAATTATTCAAAGATACAGTGGAAGTGCCGGAGTTATTGACGGCCACCGCAACGGTAAAGTCGGCTAAAGTAAATATGGCGCCGCCCATTACCGTATGATTGGCGTTTAAGTGTTTTGGTTCGATATCCAGAGTGCATTTGGCGTATAATTCTTCGGCTTTTTCAATGTGAATGCCGGTGGTCTGTGTTGCAAAGATATCATTGGCAAACCGCTCTCTTGCTTCTTCTGTAAGATCTTTTTTTTCGCTCATATTGTTATCCTCATACTTTGTTATTTTTATTCTTCTGTCGTTATCCCTGCCGCGGCGCGAAAGGCGGCGTCAAAGGTCGTTACGTTGACCGCGCCAAAGGTCGGCGTCTGATAGACCGGCAGATCATTATTAAATTCCGTAAAATAGACATATTCCGATGTCATATTGATATTGTGGTATACGCCGTCAGTGACAATTTCCTCGCCTGTTCCGTCGATATAGATACGTTTTAGCGCATAGAAATCAGGATCACAGTTTTGATAGTATATGATGCCGTTCATGACATTAAAGCAATCCACGCGTTCTGATACGATCGTCCATATATTACCGTCATACAGGGAGTATGCTTTCAGATGGTAATCGTCATGGATATCCAGATAATATACGACGTCATTTTGAATGATCGGCTGGTACATACTCTGGCCTGCTGCAATATCAAGACCTCCGGTGGAGGGGTTGTAGGTGCATAAGGTATAATTACTCTCCATGCTGCTGTAATATAAGATGCCGTTGGAAATCGTTCCAAGCTGCGGATGACCGTCAGCAAGCAGGAGTGCTTCACCGCCGTTGGTGGGAATGCTGGCAAGCGTGACAAGCGCGCTGTCAGGACTATCGCTGTTTTCGCTGAAGTTGGTATAATAAAGGGAGTTGCCGAGAAGCAGAAGCCCGTCGCAGGTTGCATTGCTGAGGGATGTGGTCTTTTTTCCGTTCAGGGCACAGCGATAAATGCCGCGTCCGCCTCTCACATAGCCAAGACCGGCTTCCCCTCCGCTTGATCTGGAATAGTAATAGAGATATTCGCTGCCGGCGTTAATGTAGAGGATCTCGCCGCCGTTTAGCTTCTGCAGTTCTGTCTGACCGGGCTGCATGGAATACAGGCTGCCCGAATCATAGGCATTGGAGAAATATACGGTGCCGTCCAGCTCGCAGAATAATCCGCCATGGTATTGATTGCCGGCGGTAGTGCCGGTCAACCAGGGATCATTCTCCGGAATCTGTTTCCCCCGATTCAACAAAAAGTTCACGAGAACTAAAATGGCAATAAATCCCACGGCAACGCTTGTAATAATGATCACGCTTTTCTTTTCTTTCATGATAACTCACCTTATCCGTAACAATTTTTATTATTTCAGTGTTAAAACCAGATTTAAAAACAGGTTAAAAAACAGGTTTACTATCTGCTCTAATTATAGAACAAAAAAAAATGCAGTGCAATAAGTATAAGATATTCCAATATAAAATGCAAAAACAGCTCCAATATGTTATGATTAGTTCACAACAAATGAAAACTGTCCTGAATCAGGCGATGATAAAACTTGATGTCAGACAGATAAGGAGGAAAAGGCATGGATAAGCTGGTATATTTGATTTATCCGATCATGGGTGTGATTTTGTTTTGGGGTTGTAAAGTGTATGGAAAGGACGAATGGAATGAAGGCGCCTTTTCGCTTGCTCAGATGAAGGCGATCCAAGGGTTTTCGGCGCTCTGTATCATGCTGCATCATACCGGGCAGAAGACCTGCGCGCCGTGGCATCTGCCCCAATATATTGTGCATGGTCTGGATCTCTTTGTTCCCTTTGGCTATTATTTTGTGGGGATTTTTCTCTTTTGCTCCGGGTACGGGCTTTACAGGAGCTACCGGTCGAAGCCTGACTATCTGAAAGGATATTTCGGCAGAAGGATACTGCCGCTGGTTCTTTCCTTTTACTCCACGGGCTGGATTTTTTTGCTTGTAAGATATCTGCTGGGAGAAAAAATGAATGGGTTTGATGTCCTCTGGTATGTAACGGGGCTGAAGCTTTGCAATCTCTATGCCTGGTTTGTGATCGCACTGCCCTTTTTGTATCTGGGTTTTTATCTGGCGTTTCGATTCTGCAAAAGAGAGGGGGCGGCTCTGACGGCGCTGTGCGCATGGGTGTTTATCTATGTGTGGATCGGCACCATAGTAGACCATAACGACTGGTGGATGCGGGGGGAGTGGTGGTACAATTCTATCCATTTCTTTCTCATCGGTATTTTCTTTGCCAAATATGAGGAGAGGCTTCTTCCAAAGATCAAAAAGCATTATATCTTCTATCTGCTGCTATTATTTGTGGGGATGTTTGTGCTGCGCCGCGCGGCTGTATTTGCCACGGATTTCTTTTCGTATTACGGTGAAAATTTCCATGCACAGCACAAAGTCCTTCGGCGCTGGGCATGCCTGACCTCGGAGGTCATGGCGTCCTGCAGCTTTGTATTCTTTGTGTTCTTATTGGGAATGAAGATACGGTTCGGCAATCGTTTCCTAAAGTTCATGGGAGGCATTACGCTGGAATTCTATCTGATCCATGGACTTTTTGTGGAGCTGTTCGGCTTTGATTTTGCGGAATCGACGCACAGTCTGTATTATATCCGGAATGTGGCGCTGATGACGGCGGTCGTTTTTGTCCCTTCGGTGCCGGCGGCGCTGCTGCTGCAGAGATTTCATAAATATGTGACGAAAAAACTGACAGGACATTCGTGAGACGGATGTGCTGAGGGGTTATTGTCTCAAAGAGTAGAAAGCGATTCAAATTGACTTTGCAGAGTATTTGTGGTAATTTTTCTATATGAATGGGTAAAGTAAGGGAAAGGTAAGGTTATCGACATGGCAAAAGAATTGGAAAAGACATACAACCCGGCGGAAATTGAAGACCGTTTATATGAAAAATGGGAAAAGAATAAATATTTTCATGCAAAGGTGGATCGCAGCAGAAAACCTTTTACAATTGTGATGCCGCCTCCAAATGTTACAGGGCAGCTTCATATGGGACATGCTCTGGACAATACGATGCAGGATATTCTGATCCGTTTTAAGAGGATGCAGGGATATAGCGCGTTGTGGCAGCCGGGAACGGATCATGCCGCGATTTCAACAGAAGTAAAAGTCATTGAGAAGTTAAGGGCCGAAGGCATCGATAAAAATGAGATCGGCCGGGAAGAATTCTTAAAGCATGCATGGGCATGGAAGGAAGAGTATGGCGGGCGGATCGTGAAGCAGTTAAAGAAGATGGGATCTTCCGCAGACTGGGACCGTGAGCGTTTCACGATGGATGAAGGCTGTAATAAAGCGGTTTTGGAAGTATTTATCAAGCTGTATGAGAAAGGCTATATCTATAAAGGCTCCCGTATCATTAACTGGTGTCCGGTATGTAAAACTTCGATTTCGGATGCGGAAGTAGAGCATGAGGATCAGCCGGGACATTTCTGGCATATCAATTATCCCATCGTGGGCGAGGAGAACCGCTTTGTAGAGATCGCGACGACGCGTCCGGAAACGCTGCTCGGCGATACGGCTGTTGCAGTTCATCCGGAGGATGAGAGATACAAAGACCTGATCGGTAAAATGTTAAAGCTGCCGCTGACAGAAAGGGAGATTCCGGTGATCGCAGATGAATATGTGGATCCGGAATTTGGTACCGGCTGCGTAAAGATCACGCCGGCCCATGATCCGAATGACTTTGAAGTCGGCAGACGTCATCAACTTGAAGAGATCAATATCTTAAATGATGATGCAACCATTAATGAGCTGGGCGGCAAGTATGCCGGTATGGACCGTTATGAGGCAAGGAAGGCTATGGTTGCCGATCTGGAGGCGCTGGGACTGCTGGTCAAGGTGGCGGATCATGAGCATAGCGTCGGCACCCATGACCGTTGCGGCACCACGGTAGAGCCGTTGATCAAACCGCAGTGGTTTGTCCGGATGAAGGAAATGGGTGAAGCGGCTTTGAAGGTAGTGGATACCGAGGATCTGAACTTTGTGCCGGAACGTTTTGATAAGATTTACAGGCATTGGCTGGAGAATATCCGGGACTGGTGTATTTCAAGGCAGCTTTGGTGGGGGCACAGAATTCCGGCATATTATTGTCAGGACTGCGGTGAAATGACGGTTGCCAAAATGATGCCGGAAAAATGTCCGGCGTGTGGTAAAACGAATCTGCAGCAGGATGAGGATACGCTGGATACATGGTTTTCATCGGCATTGTGGCCATTTTCCACGCTTGGCTGGCCGGAAGAAACAGAGGAGCTTTCCTATTTTTACCCGACAGATGTGCTGGTAACCGGCTATGACATCATCTTTTTCTGGGTAGTCAGAATGGTATTCTCGGCACTGGAGCAGACGGGCAAGTCGCCGTTTAAATATGTGTTGATCCATGGACTGGTACGGGATTCCCTGGGCCGGAAGATGAGTAAATCCCTGGGTAACGGCATTGATCCGTTGGAGGTTATCGATAAATATGGGGCGGACGCTTTGCGGCTTACGTTGATCACCGGCAATGCACCGGGCAATGATATGCGTTTTTACTGGGAACGTGTAGAGGCAAGCCGGAATTTTGCCAATAAGATCTGGAATGCATCCCGGTTTATTATGATGAATATTGAAAAGGCTGATCCTGCCGAGATCACGCCGGAGGCATTGACCATGGCGGATCAGTGGATCCTTTCTAAGTTAAATGCACTGACCGTCAGTGTAACCGACAATATGGAGCATTTTGAACTGGGTGTTGCCGTTCAAAAAATCTATGATTTTATCTGGGAGGAGTTCTGTGACTGGTATATTGAGATGGTAAAACCGCGTCTGTACAGTGACGAAGACACCAGCAAGGGTGCGGCGATCTTTACTTTAAAGACCGTTCTGATCGAGTCGCTGAAGCTTCTGCATCCGTATATGCCGTTTATCACAGAGGAGATATTCTGCAACCTGCAGGATGAGGAAGATTCCATCATGATCTCCAAGTGGCCGGAATATCAGAAGAAGTATGAATTCCCGGAGGAGGAGTTTGCCATTGAGACGATCAAGGAGGCGATCCGCGGTATCAGAAATATGCGTACTTCCATGAATGTTGCTCCGAACCGAAAGGCAAAGGTTTTTGTCGTATCAGGAGATGTAAGGCTGCGTCAGATCTTTGAATCCGGCAGAGTATTCTTTGCAACGCTTGGCATGGCAAGCGAGGTGGTGATCCAGGAGGATAAGACCGGCATTGATTCCGATGCGGTATCGGTCGTTATCCCTAATGGAATGATCTATATGCCGTTTGCGGAACTGGTGGATGTATCGAAGGAGATCGAGCGTCTGGAAAAGGAAGAGAAGCGGTTGGATGGTGAGATTGCCCGTGTTAACGGTATGTTAAATAATGAGCGGTTTATGAGTAAGGCGCCGGAAGCAAAAGTACAGGAAGAAAAGGATAAGCTGACCAAATATACGCAGATGATGGCGCAGGTAAAGGAACAGCTGGCTCATTTGAAGGGATAAAATACGATTCCCGCAGGTCTTTCGATTTACAAATATGAATAAAAATTAAGATTCCATCAGATAATATGAAAAATATCATAAATTTAGGGTGGAATACGAAATGAATGAACAAAGCGGAAGCATAGATGAGATCAAACAGAAGCAGTATCGGGACTATATTGAGGATATCACGCCGACGCATAAGCTGTGGAAACAGATGCTGCATGCATTTATCGTCGGGGGCATCATCTGTACGATCGGGCAGGGGATCATCAATTTAGGTACTGCCATGGGAATGGAACAACAGGATGCATCAAGCTGGTGTTCTTTAATGCTGATCCTGCTTTCCGTGATCTTAACCGGATTCGGTCTTTATACCAAGATAACTAAATGGGGCGGAGCCGGCGCTCTGGTACCGATCACGGGATTTGCCAACAGCGTGGTATCTCCGGCCATTGAGTATAAGAAGGAAGGGCAGGTCTTCGGCATCGGCAGTAAGATATTTACCATTGCCGGGCCGGTCATCTTGTACGGTATCTTCGCGAGTTGGCTGTTGGGACTGGTGTATTGGATCATGATGTTGTTTGGATTTCGTTAGTGTGAAAGGTGTAAGGTAGAGATGATATGTCCGTGGATCTTCCGCGGACATATTTTTGTAAGGCGATAATAATACAAAGGATTTTGGCAGTAATTGGAAAAATACTGATTGTTGCATTGTATTTTTAGGGCAGAAAGGATAAAATGATAAGGAAAGGTCATGTACGTTGGAAGATGGACTGTTTTGTAAGAGGCGGCAGCACGGGGAAAAAATGAAAGGTTCCACAAAGTATCTGAAAATACTATGTAATCTAACACTTACTGTGGCAGTTATCCTTGTGATCATTTTTGTAGTTCCAAGGGTAATCGTGTATTTTATGCCTTTTGTTGTGGGATTTTTGTTTTCGCTGCTGGTGAATCCGATTGTCAGGTTTTTGGACAGGCGGATCAAGATCAACAGGAAGTTTGGTTCTGTGCTGATGATCGCATTGGCCATCGGCATAGCTGCATTGATCGTATATGGTCTGGCGCTTGCGTTGCGTACCGGGCTGAGGGATTTTATGGACTATCTGCCTACCATGTCCGGGAATGCGGAACAGGAATTCAAAAATGCGATAGGGAAGCTGCAGAATATGATCAATGATCTACCGTTGATCAGTGGAGTGGATCTGAGCAGTCTTGTTAATGATATTTTGGACTTTACGGGCGGTCTGCTTACGAATACGGAAAGCGGTGATACGGTTTCCGCCATCGGAGATGTGGCTAAGAGTATTCCAAACTTGATTGTTTCCATTATTATGGGATTTTTGGCAACGTATTTCTTTATTGCAGACAGGGAGAAGCTGGCGGAAAAGCTGGATAAGATCCTGCCTGCATCTTTTAAGGAAAAGACCCTGCGGCTGTACCGACAGACATTGGGTGCGGTAGGTGGATATTTTAAAGCGCAGTTTAAGATCATGGGAGTAATTTATGTTGTGCTGGTTATCGGTTTGATGATCTTACAGGTCAAATACGCATGGCTGATCGGATTTGGCATTGCGTTTCTTGATATGCTGCCGGTTTTTGGTACGGGAACAGTGCTTCTGCCTTGGGCAGTGATAAAGCTGTTTTCGGGAAGTTATCAGATCGCGGTGGGAATGATTGCGCTGTATGCGCTCACGTTTTTGATTCATCATTTGCTTCAGCCTAAGATGGTGGGAGATTCTTTGGGGATGGATCCATTTGCCGCATTATTCTTTATGTATGTCGGCTATAAGGTTAGCAGCGTCTTTGGCATGATCGTGGCAATTCCAATCGGAATGCTGCTGATCAATCTGACAAAAGCGGGGGCATTTGATACGCAGATTTGGTGCATCAAGGAACTGGTGAAAGATTTTAACCGGTTCCGGAATATTCAAGATAAGGATAAAAATGAAAAAGATAGATAAAAACCAATATAGATAAAAAACGAAAGCGGAGGATGGGACAAATGATATTTATTGGAAACCATTTAGCGTCATCTAAAGGATTTGAGGCTATGGGGAAACATGCTGTGGAGCTTGGCGGCGATACATTTGCCTTCTTTACAAGGAATCCAAGGGGCGGGAGCGCAAAAGCGATCGATCCGGAGGATGTGAAGCGGCTGCAGGAGCTTATGGAGACACACGGTTTTGGAAGATTGGTGGCGCATGCGCCTTATACCATGAATCTTTGTGCGGAAAAACCGGACATCAGGCGGTTTTCCATCGAGATGCTGCAGGATGATCTGAAACGGATGGAATATCTGCCGGGACATTATTATAATTTTCATCCCGGTTCCCATGTGGGGCAGGGAGCGGAAAAGGGGATCGAAATGATCGTAGATGCGCTGAATCAGTCGCTTTGGCCGGAAATGTCAACCACGGTTCTATTGGAAACCATGGCGGGTAAAGGAAGCGAGGTTGGCAGAAATTTTGAAGAGCTGAAAGAGATCATGGAGAAGACGGACTGCAGGGACAAGCTGGGCGTATGTTTTGATACCTGTCATGTCTGGGATGGCGGATATGATATTGTGAGAGATCTGGATGGCGTATTAAAGGAATTTGACCGTGTCATCGGTCTGGAACATTTGAAAGCGGTGCATTTCAATGACAGCATGAATCCGTGTGGGAGCCATAAGGACCGCCATGAGAAGATCGGACAGGGCAGGATCGGTCTGGAGGCATTGAAACGGGTTGCCACGCATCCGCTGCTGCAGGACAGACCGTTTATTCTGGAGACGCCGAATGAGGACGAAGGTTATGCGGCGGAGATTGCGTTGATAAAGAGTTGGATGAAGGATGGAAAACGCTGAAAGACAGCTCTGACATGGGAGTAAGTATGAGACGTTATGTAAACCTAGAGGAGATATCCGACGGAAAAATATATGATGAGGAAGATATGGTAAAAGCCGACTGTCTGGATTGCAGCGGCTGTTCCAAATGCTGCCAGGGAATGGGGAACTCTATTACGCTGGATCCTTATGATGTCTGGCGGCTGACAAAGGGAACCGGTCTTTCTATGGAGGCGCTGCTTGCGGATCAGGTGGAGCTGAGCGTTGTAGACGGAGTGATTCTTCCCAATCTGAAAATGACAGGGGAGAAGGAACAGTGCGCTTTCCTAAATGAGAAGGGACGGTGCAGCATCCATGCGTTCCGCCCCGGTATCTGCCGTCTGTTTCCACTGGGCAGATATTACGAAGGGGATACCTTCCGGTATTTTTTGCAGACAGGGGAATGTACGCATCCCAAAACAAAGATCAAGGTCAGGAAGTGGGTCGATACACCGGATTATAAAAGAAATAAGGAGTTCATACTGCACTGGCACGATCTGGTGGATCAGGTCGAGGGATTGATACGGGAAAATGAGGATGATGAATTTCGTAAGAACATCAATATGATGTTTTTAAAGACATTTTATCTGATGCCGTATCAGACAGAGGGAGCATCCGATGATGTGTTTTACATACAGTTTTATGAAAGACAGAAACAGTTTCAGGAATTAAGTGCACATTGAGAGAATGAAATTATAAGAAAGAAAAGAGAGGATTGTACAATGCGCTATGTGAAAGAAAATGACAGATTAAGGCTGGAGGTAGATTCTTTTGGAGCGGAGATCAAGTCGGTCAGGTCCAAAGAAACCGGAGAAGAATATATGTGGTGCGGGGATAAGCGGTTTTGGGGCAGGACTTCGCCCGTTTTATTCCCTTTTGTTGGAAGTTTAAAAAATAAAGAATATGTGTATCAGGGCAGGAAGTATTCCATGGGACAACATGGTTTTGCAAGGGATATGGAGCATCAGCTGACAGAAGAATCTGATACGGTGCTCTGGTTTGTACTGCGCTCCACGGATGAGACCATGGCAAAATATCCGTTTCCGTTTGAACTGCAGATCGGATATGAACTGAAAGACAATCAGGTCAAAGTCATGTGGCGGGTGAAGAATACCGGGGAGGAGAAGATGTATTTTTCCATCGGGGCGCATCCTGCGTTTAACTGTCCGATCCATGGGGAAGCGGATAAAAGCGGATATGGCATCTATTTTGGCGGCGTGGAAGAGATCCGGCATCATGGCAATACTTTAGATGCCGGACTGGCAGTGAAAGAGGATCTGATTCTTCCTTTGAAGGGCGGATTGATTGACATAACATCTAATTTTTTTGACAGATGTACTTATATGATTGAAGGAAATCAGACAGGAGAAGTTGCTCTTGTGGATCCGGACGGCAGACATTATGTGACAGTGCGGTTTGATACGCCGTTATTCGCGGTCTGGTCGCCGGAGAAAAAGAACGCGCCCTTTGTCTGCATTGAACCGTGGTATGGCAGGTGTGATGGTGTGGACTTTGAGGGGACGCTGGAAGAACGGGAATATACCAATGTACTTGCCGGCGGGGAATGCTTTCAGGCGGAATATACGATGATCTTTGCATAGTTCAGCACCATTGCAGTCTGGGACCCGGACAAATGGAACCGTATTACAGAATTTTTTTATTTATATGCTGAGAATGAAATTGTGCTTGACCAAATAGCTGATAAGGAATAAAATATTAAGTATGCAGGATTAGTACATCGGTAGTATGCAAGCTTCCCAAGCTTGAGAGGCGGGTCCGACTCCCGTATCCTGCTCTTTATCGAAAGGATCAAGTTATAATGTGGATATGCAGAATGCCGATCTCAGACATTCTGGGGCGCAAACTGCAGAGCTTGCGCTTTTTTATTTGTTGTATCAGCAGGAAAATAAGCGAGGGATTAGGGAGGGAAGCGGAATGAAATTCAGTAATGGCTGCTGGCTGCAGAGGGAGCATGTAGGATGTTTTTCTCCGGTGCAGATATATGATACAAGGATCGCCGGGGACGAGGTGATCCTCTGTGCGCCGACTGCTAAGATCTATGGTAAGGGAGATACCTTGGGCGGCGTCAATCTGACAATCAGGATTTCGGCTCCTTACCCGGAGGTGCTGCGGATCAGGACGTATCATCATATGGGACTTCAGAAGAGGGAACCTTCTTTTGAAATTGCTCCCATGGAAGCGGGACATTTGAGGGTCGAGGAGACGGCGGAACTGCTGACCATCCATAGCGGCAGCCTTCGCATGGAAATCATAAAGGAGAACGGACAATTTACATTTTACCGCAGCAATGAGAAGATTACAGCAAGCGGACGGAATGATCTTGCCTATATGAAGACGGATTGGACCGGCCTTCCCTATGATAAAGGACCGGAATATGCCTATATGCGGGAGCGTCTGACGCTGTCCGTAGGGGAGTTGATCTATGGCATGGGAGAGCATTTTACACCCTTTGTCAGGAACGGTCAGACGATAGAGGTCTGGAACGAGGATGGCGGCACTTCGACGGAGCAGGCTTATAAGAATATTCCCTTTTATCTGTCCAGCCGTGGTTACGGCGTTTTTGTCAACCATCCGGAACAGGTTTCCTTTGAAGTGGCATCGGAATCCGTATCGGCAGTGCAGTTCTCGGTAGCAGGGGAACAGCTGGACTATATGCTGATCAATGGACCGACCATGAAGGAAGCGCTGATGCGTTATACGGATATTACAGGAAAGCCCTCCCTTCCTGCACCGTGGACCTTCGGACTCTGGCTGTCCACTTCTTTTACAACGGATTATGATGAAAAGACAGTGATGGAATTTGTTGACGGCATGCTGGAGAGGGATATCCCGCTTGCGGTATTTCATTTTGACTGCTGCTGGATGAAAGAATTTCACTGGAGCGATATGACATGGGATTCCAGGGTATTTCCCGATCCGAAAGGGATGCTTGCGCGGTTAAAAGAAAAGGGTGTTAAGATCTGCGTCTGGATCAACAGCTATATCGGACAGGAATCCGTGATGTTTGAGGAAGGTCTGAAAGGGGGATACTTCCTGAAACGCCCCAATGGAGATGTATGGCAGTGGGATATGTGGCAGCCCGGCATGGCGATCGTTGATTTTACGAATCCGGCGGCATGCGCGTGGTATGCCTCTAAGCTGGAAGCGCTGATGGATATGGGTGTGGACTGCTTTAAAACGGATTTTGGAGAGCGGATTCCGACGGACGTCGTATATTATGATGGCTCCGATCCTATGAAGATGCATAATTATTATACGTATCTTTATAACAAGACAGTCTATGAGACGGTGAAAAAGAAAAAGGGAGAGAAGGAGGCCGTATTATTTGCCAGATCGGCAACCGCAGGATGCCAGAAGTTCCCGGTACATTGGGGCGGCGACTGCTGGTCGGATTATGAGTCCATGGAGCAGAGCTTACGGGGCGGATTGTCGCTGACGAGTTCCGGTTTTGGCTTTTGGAGTCATGATATCGGCGGGTTTGAGAGTACTTCCACGGCGGATGTATATAAGCGCTGGTGCGCGTTTGGACTTTTATCTACTCATTCAAGGTTGCATGGCTCCCATTCTTACCGTGTTCCATGGCTGTATGATGAGGAAGCGGTAGAAGTCGTCAGGAGGTTTACAAAGCTGAAAGCTTCCCTGATGCCGTATCTGTACCGCAATGCTGTGGAAACCTCCCTGACCGGCGTCCCCATGATGCGGAGTATGGCGCTGGAGTATCCGGAGGATAAGAACTGTTCGTATCTGGCGACGCAGTATTTTCTGGGAGATTCCCTTCTGGTGGCGCCGATCTTTAATGAGCAGAGCATGGCGGAGTATTATCTGCCGGAAGGGACATGGACATCTTTCCTTACCAATGAGGTCAAAGAAGGTGGGAAATGGTATCGGGAAGTCATGGATTATATGACGATTCCGCTGTACGTAAAGGCGGGAAGCATCATTGCCGTAGGGGACGGCTCCCATGGACCGGTCTATGACTATGCGAAGGATGTTGTGTTTAAAGTATATGCCCTGCCGGAAGGAACAACTGCGAAGACCTGCATATACAGTACATCTGCGGAAAAAGTTCTGGAATTGGAGATATCTCATAGGGAATCCGGGAATTACCACATTACTCTGCAGAGCGACCAGAAGGAGGCAATCTCCTGCAGCGTAGAACTGGTGGGAGTGAAGGGCGGGACGCTGTTGTCTTTTAGCCATACAGGTATATATGATATCACTGTGACCCGGCAGGAGTGATCCGGTCGCAGTTCGTTGTTTATGTGTCTGATCACGGTAGTAAAGTATATTAATTTAACAGTTATTTTGAGTAATTGGAACAGCCATATTTCTGAATAAGAAATTGGCTGTTTTTTCCTTTTTCTACTTTATTTTTTTTGTTTGTTGATGTAAAATATTCAGTTGTTAAGAAGTTTTTATCTGCATATTAATAAGATTGGTTGGCAAAATTATGTATGCCGCAGTCAGGTGGTTTATATTTAGTATTTTAAGATGAGGAAATTGACATGTTCGTTATATTTTATCTGTTATGGATTATTTTTAACGGACAGATCACGTTGGAAATTGCCGTGATCGGTCTGTTTGTGGCAGGTCTGATTTATGCATTTATTTGTAAGTTCATGGATTGGAGCTGGAAAAAGGATCTGCGTATTATAAAGTATTTCGCATTTATGGTTAGTTACCTGTTTGTGCTGCTGTGTGAAATCCTAAAGGCCAATGCAGCGACTATCCGCCTGATCTTTTCTGAGAAGTATGAAAGAGAACCGGTTCTTGTGACATTCAGAACCCGTCTGAAGTCGCCGGTCCTCCGTGTACTGCTGGCAAATTCTATCACCCTGACGCCGGGAACTATCACAGTATCCCTGCAGGATGATGAATATACGGTGCATGCTTTGGATAGGGATTTTGCGGATGGGATAGAGGATTGCGTATTTGTGCGGATGTTAGAAAAAGCGGAAAGGCTGGGGAAAGAGGATGTATAGCGGGATCGAGGCATTGGAAAAAAGCTATCATGTCTTATTTATAGTGGTTTTGATCATACTGGCGGTCATGCTGTTTTTATGCCTGATTCGGGCATGCATGGGGCCAACGGTGGCTGACCGGCTTGTAGCGGTTAATATGATGGGTACGATGGTCAATGTCATCATTGTGACACTGGCAATCATGATGGGAGAAGGTTATCTGGTGGATATCAGCCTGATCTATACGATGCTTAGTTTTTTGGCAGTGGTTGTATTAACTAAGGTTATCTTAGGGATTCATAAGGAAGATACGGAGCGGCTTTCTGATTTTACCACAGATGAGGATGAATTGATGGAATTGATGGACGTGGAGGCTAGAAGGTAATGGAGACATTATTGTGGATTCGTTTTGTATTGGGCATCTTATTCTTATTCGGCGGAATGTCCCTGTTTGTATTGGAGATCATTGCGTTATTTAAGCTGGACTATGTACTAAACCGTATGCATGCGGCAGCCACCGGTGATACGCTTGGAATCGGACTGTCCCTGGTGGGATTGATGTTTCTGTCCGGCTGGAACTTTACCACCCTGAAACTTGCTCTTGTGCTTGTCTTCTTATGGTTTTCCTCGCCGGTTGCTTCTCATCTGATCGCGAGGCTTGAGGTGGAGACCCATGCGGGCGAAGATCAATACGAGAAAGAAGAGAGATATTTAAAGGAAGAAAAATAACGTTTTATCGTTATGAATATACCTATAAACATGTATGTAAGTATGTCCATAAATTTGTTTGCGAGTATGTTTGTAAGTATGCTTATGAGGTTTACATAACCTGTAGTTTGCATATCTATGTTCCAAAAATGATTTCATTTATGATGTTTTTGGAACATAGATATGCAAACAAAGAGTTATGTAAACCGGATTAAACCAGATTAAATCGGATTAAACCAGATTAAATCGGATTAAACCAGATTAATCCGAGAGCACAAAAAAGGAAGAAAGATAAAGAGGTAACCTTACGATGGAATATTTTATGTATATCCTGCTGGCGTTCTTAGTGATCTGCGCGCTGGCAGTCAGCTTTACAAAGAGTCTTTTAAATGCCGTGCTGGTCTTTATGTCCTACAGCCTGATCATGTCGATCATATGGGTGCTTCTGGAATCTCCTGATCTGGCGATTACGGAGGCGGCAGTCGGCGCGGGAGTGACCAGTATTCTGTTCTTTATTACATTGAAGAAGATCGAGGCGATCAGAAAGACACAGTCAGGAGAGAAAGGGAAGAAGGTTGAAAAAGACTGAGAAAGGAGCATGGTTAAATAAATGAGTAAGATAAAAAAAGAGGAAGAATATCGAAAAACAGCCTCTTTCCGTTTTTTTCGCTGGATGAAGGGAACGAAAGACCCATATATTGACCAAGTGGAGATACAGCCGGGTACGCCGCATGTTGACAGTCATACGTTGGAAGAAATCATGGCGGAGGAATACCGGCTCAGGGAGCGTATTTATGACCATGAGCAAAATAGTGCGCTGAAATCGTTTACAGTGATCTATCGAATCGCTTCGGTGGTATTTACATTATTGCTTATTGTATTGATGCTGTATCTGGTAGCCGATCTGCCGCGGATCGGGACCGTGGATCGTCCGGTCAATAATGAAGTATCGCAGGTATATATAGAAAACGGAATACAGGATACCGGCGCCGTCAATGTGGTTACCGGTATGATCCTGAACTACCGTGCTTTTGATACCTTCGGGGAGACCTGTGTGCTTTTCATTGCGACGACCTGCGTCATGGTTCTGCTGATGAAAAAGGAGGAGGAGATCCGTTCGGATCAGAGCCTGAATGACCGGCTTTACGAGCCCAAAAATGATGTGATCCTGCAGAAGGTTGCTTTTATCCTTGTGCCGCTGATTTTCATCTTTGGCATCTATGTGATCCTCAATGGACATCTTTCTCCCGGCGGGGGGTTTTCCGGCGGGGCGATTATCGGCGCCGGGATGATTTTGTATGTCAGTGCGTATGGATTTGAAAAAATGCAGAAATTTTTTAATGAAAAGACATATACGATTGTAAAGGTGACAGCTTTAGTTACTTATTGTCTTGTGATCTCCTATTATCTCTATATGGGTGCCAATGATCTGGAGAACCATATTTCTCTGGGTACGCCGGGTATGATTTTTTCGGCGGGGATCATCCTGTGGCTGAATATCTTTGTCGGAACGGAAGTGGCGTGTACCATGTACGCGTTTTATGCATTATTCAGGCGAGGAGGTCTCTGATCGGTTATGTGGAATGGTATCATAGAAAATTTTGGAGAAGCGGTAGCGGTAGCTTTGTTTGTGATAGGATTCGCAAATCTTTTGCTGCAAAAAAATCTGATCAAAAAAATTATCGGACTGAACTTCATGGACACCGGGACCTATCTTTTCTTAGCGGAGAAAGGATATATTCAGGGAAGAATAGCGCCGATCATCGTGGACGGTGTGCAGGATGCTTCTCTGTATATCAACCCGATCCCCAGCGGTCTGGTGCTGACCGGCATCGTGGTATCCGTATCGGTGACTGCG
>DLOP01000048.1 GCA_002478505.1 Lachnospiraceae bacterium UBA7481 | reverse complement strand
GTAGGCGGCTATCTCGCTACTACAGGCTCCACTTTTGCGGCCATCGGCGGAGATATTCCTTCCGGATTTCTGGGAGCGCTGTTTGCCGGTTTTGTAGGCGGATTTATCATGCTGAAAATCGAAAAACTCTGCGATAAGATGCCGAATGCTCTCAACGGCATCAAACCGGTACTGATCTACCCGTTAGCAGGTCTTGGTGTCATTGCCGTGATCATGTGCGCGGTCAATCCCATCATGGGTGCATTAAATACCGGTCTTTCCAATCTCCTGAATACCATGGGCGGCTCCAGCAAAATCATACTTGGCTGTGTATTAGGGGCGATGATGTCCATCGATATGGGCGGCCCGTTTAATAAAGCAGCCTATGTATTCGGAACAGCAGCTATCGCAAGCGGAAGCTACGACATCATGGCAGNNGCCGTTATGGTGGGCGGCATGGTACCCCCGATTGCAATTGCATTATCAACCACATTCTTTAAGAACAGATGGACGGAGGAAGAGAGAAAAAGCGGTCTTGTCAATTACATCATGGGTCTCAGCTTCATTACAGAAGGCGCTATCCCCTATGCGGCTTCCGATCCTCTGAGAGTCATCCCTTCCTGTGCCATCGGCGCAGCAGTGGCAGGCGGACTTTCCATGGCATTTAACTGTACGCTTATGGCTCCTCACGGCGGTATCTTCGTATTCGCAGTAGTAGGCAACTGGCCGATGTATCTCGTCGCACTGGCAGCCGGTTCCGTAGTAGGTATGATCCTGCTGACTGTACTGAAAAAGAAGGCTGCTGCTTGATATATACGGATAAAATAAGAAAATTTCAAAAATAAATTCTTAAGGAGGAATAATTATGGTATCAAAAACAGTAAAAGTCATCAATGAACAGGGTATGCACATGAGACCCGCAGGAATCATCGTTGCGGAAATGAAAAAATTCCCGAACTGCACCGTAATGTTGAAAGCAGGGGATAAGAGCGCAAAGGCAACTGCAGTAATGCAGATCATGGCAGCCGGAATCAAGTGCGGTACAGACGTTGAGATTACCGCAGACGGCGAAAATGAGCAGGCGGCTCTTGACAAGGCTGTGGAACTCTTTGAAAGCGGATTTGGTGAATAACAGTTCGTAAATGAATTGAAAGAAAAGGAGGTCCTATATGCTTACATTTACCGGAAAAAGCGTTTACAGCGCTGTGGCGATCGGTAAGATATCGATCTTCAAACGGCGCGATACGGAAGTAAAACGGGAACATATCAGCGATATTGACGCGGAAAAAGCAAGGGTAGCGAAAGCAAAAGAATACTCTCTCGCACAACTTCAGACAATCTATGATAAGGCGTTAAAAGAAGTAGGCGAAGCCAATGCACAGATCTTCTCGATCCATATGATGATGCTTGATGATGAGGATTACAATGATTCCATCAACAATATCATTGAGACGCAACAGGTCAATGCGGAATATGCCATTGCCGTTACCGCGGATAACTTTGCAGAAATGTTCGCAACAATGGAAGACGCCTATATGCAGGCAAGATCCGCCGACGTCAAGGATATCTCCAACCGCATGATTGCCAATCTTTCTGCGGACAATATAGAACAAAGCGTTACGGATGATAAGGTGATCATCTGCGCCGACGACCTTGCTCCCAGCGAGACAGTGTCTTTGGATAAAGAAAAGGTACTTGCGTTTGTTACGGCACACGGTTCTTCCAATTCCCATACAGCGATCCTTGCACGGAATATGAATATTCCTGCAATCATCGGTGTGGGCGACGAATTCCTAACGCAGATCAAAGACGGACAAAACGCTGCCGTTGATGGATTTACGGGAGAGATTTACATAGAACCCGATGAGGATACTCTTGCCAGAATGACAAAAAAACAGGCCGAAGATATTGCGCAAAAGAAGCTTCTGCTGGAACTGAAAGGCAAGGAGAATGTGACGCTTGACGGCACGAAAGTTAACATCTATGCCAATATTGGAGGCGTAGGCAACATCGGCGCGGTATTACAGAATGATGCGGGCGGCATCGGACTTTTCCGAAGCGAGTTTCTCTATCTGGAAAATGACGATTACCCTACTGAGGAACAGCAGTTTACAGCTTATAAAAAAGTTCTGGAAAGCATGGCGGGCAAAAAGGTCATCATCCGTACTCTCGATATCGGCGCTGACAAACAGGTAGATTATTTTGATCTTGCCAAAGAAGAAAATCCAGCTCTCGGCTACAGGGCGATCAGGATCTGCCTGACACGTCCGGAGATCTTTAAGACTCAGCTTCGGGCATTATACCGGGCGTCTGCTTACGGCAATCTGGGAATCATGTTCCCGATGATCATCTCGGTATCCGAGGTGGAAAAAGCCCTGCAGTTCTGCGAAGCAGTCAAAGCAGAATTGAAAGCGGAAAATATCGAATACTCTGACAATGTAGAGATCGGCATCATGATCGAAACACCCGCTGCGGCGATGATCAGCGACAAGCTTGCTCCGATGGTTGATTTCTTCAGCGTAGGCACCAACGACCTGACACAATATACCCTTGCCTGCGACCGGCAGAATTCCAATCTTGAAGAGTTCTGTGACACACACCATGAGGCGATCCTCAGGCTGATCGAGCTTTCCGCGCAAAATGCCCACAAGCATGGCGCATGGATCGGTATCTGCGGTGAACTTGCCGCCGATACGACATTAACAGAAACCTTTCTTCGGATGGGTATCGATGAATTTTCCGTATCTCCGGGATTTGTGCTGAAGGTAAGAAATGAAGTGCGGAATATTGATCTAAGGAAACAATGATTATCAACAAAAGGTCTTCTATGATGAACATAGGAGACCTTTTTATCACAAGGAAAACGGATAAAACCAAAACTCTCAAAACTATTCATTACCATGTTATAAAATATTTACCATCCGACGGTGTTATATCCACTCCATAAGCATCTACCAGTCGAATACCCAATTCCTCATAAGGTATGGTTACCGGAATGAATCCTGATCCAAAACATCCTAACTCATACGGAGAGTATTCAATTACTACCCCTTCCACCGAAAAGTACATAAGATGATCAAAATCAACATATTTATATACATCCTCGTATATGCTGTCTTCATTATTTGAAAAATATTTTTCCCCATCTTCCCGGAAATCCTCCACCGTATATTCTGCAGCCAGCGTACGGAATTCTTCCTCACTGACATTTAATATATCTTCTACAGATACAATAGAACCATCGTCCAGATCAAACAGATATATTTTTTTATACGGCAAACCATGGGCTCCTCCACTATACCAGTAACCTTCAAAATCCACTTCCAGACAAGGATACTGATCTTTCTCTCCTTCACGTTCAAATACATACTGCGTCGCACCAGTAAAATATTTTGTATCGAAAAGACTTGCAATAAAGTGATAATTGTCGCATGCATATTCCGGACCTTCGGTTTCTATCTCAGCCTGAAATTCATTCTGATAGGATTCGAAAAGTCCTTCCAAAGAATGCTCTTTTTGCTGAGCGTCGGTTTCCATATCTTCCCAAAGGATCTCATTGACCTGCTCCGCGCAGGGTATGACCTCTGTGGAAAATATCACACTCTCAACATAATATGCATATAACTCCTTACCGCAGGTCTCACAAACATGCTCATTATGTTCATATACCACCTCACCGGCATCTGAGATCGTTTGTTCCGGCCACACCGTCTCCTTAGAGTTCTGTTCCGCGTCTTCCGGTACAATTTCTGCAGCGGCTTCTCCGTCAGTATTTTCCGGGGAAACTTCCTCTTCTAAGTCCTGCCCGCTGACCACATCATCCCTTACGGATTCTTCCGCGACGATATCTTCCGGTATGACTGTTTCCGTTCCCCCGTTTTCCCCCGCTATACAGCCGGATACCATACAGCAAGTGAGAAGCGTCAGAATTATTCTGGTGTATTTCATATATTTTCTCCCTGTAAATTATCTAATTTTCCTATGACTGATGCTCTCTACGTACATCTGCAAGTTCATCATAATGTCTTGTAATATCTTCATCTGCTTCAACAGCGGCAACTGCTCCGCTCCTGTAGACAACCTTGAGCAGGATAGGGGTAATGATTGTTGTGATCACCACCATAATCACCACCGGTCCCACAAAAGCGCTTCCCAACAGTCCAAGTGCAGTCCCTTTACTTGCCACTATGAGGGCAACCTCTCCTCTGGATACCATTCCGACACCGATCCGCTTGCATTGGTTTGTCTGATATCCGCACATCTTTGCACCCAGACCACACCCAATAATCTTTGTCAGGATCGCCACAATAACAAGTATCAGAGTAAACAGAATAATAGCGGGCGTCATTTTCGGGAGCGTAACGGAAAGCCCTATATTTGCAAAGAAGACAGGAGACAGTAAAAGAAATGATACGACATCAAACTTTCCAAGCATATATTCGGACTTTCCTGTATTAGAAATGATCAGTCCGGCTATGTATGCTCCGGTAATGTCCGCTACGCCAAAAAAACGTTCCGACAGGTATGCCATAAGCAGACAAAACACAAAGGCCGCAATCACATGCCTGTGGCGCATTTTATCCGCGCGTGACGTCCAATAGTGGTAAACTTTATAAAACAGGAAGCCGGCCACAATGGCAAATACAAAAAATCCCACTATTTTTCCCAAAACAACTAAAATGCGGACCGAAGGATCTGCCATACTTGTAATGATTGTCAGTGCAATAATTCCCAGAATATCATCAATAATTGCCGCTCCGAGGATCGCATTACCTGAATGCGTTTTCAATCTTCCAAGTTCTTTCAGCGTCTCTACTGTGATGCTGACGGAAGTGGCAGTCAGGATCACTCCTATAAATATGTTCTGCAGCAGAACACTGCACGATGCGTCTGACTGTATTACTTCCGGTTTATTAAAGAAATAGGCACACAAAAAACCACCTGCAATCGGTACGATAACACCGCAGACTGCAATGATCAGAGCGGCTTTTCCACTCTTTTTTAACTCCTTGATATCCGTTTCCAGTCCGGCGCTGAACATCAGAACGATCACACCCAGTTCTGCCACGGCAGTCAAAAAATCCGTTTCTGACAGAACTCCCAACATCGCCGGTCCCAGCAAAAGTCCTGCCATCAGCGCACCAACCACCTGCGGCATTCGTATTCTTGTTGTCGTAATACCCAATAATTTGGTACATAATAATATAATTGCCAAGTCAAGTAAAAATTTGTAGCTATGCATCTGTCTTATCTCCAATTTTCAAGTTTTTAATTTATATATCAATATTAGCTGTAAGAACCTCCATGCGGATGTGTCTCTACTAATATAGGATATAGAAAATTAATCGATTTCAGTCTAGCACCATTTTTCTTATATATCAATATTTATCAATAATATTTTACATCGATTTACAAATTTTGAATTTTCTTGATTCTAAAATCAAAAATGGAACATATTTCAAAATTTCGCAAAAAAATTTAAAAAAATTGACAAGATCCTATAGACTGTGTATATTGTATATATACAATAGTTGATTATATATGTGGCATTCTTCTTGCGCGGAAGTCTAACGAAGTTTAACCACACGCGTCAAAGGAAACGATTATGGATATTATTATTAGTAACAGCTCCGGTGTTCCTATTTATGAGCAGATAGAGGAACAGATAAAGAGTCAGATCATAACAGGTGATCTACGGGAAGGGGATGCGCTTCCTTCCATGAGAGTGCTTGCTAAGGAGCTTAAAATCAGCATTATTACAACCAAAAGAGCATATGAAGATCTGGAAAAGGATGGATTTATCTATTCCATAGCGGGAAAAGGCTGCTTCGTAAAAGGAATCAACAGCGAGATCATCAAGGAAAATTTGATGTATGCCATTCAGGAGATCTTAGAGACAGCGGTAGATAAAGCCATTCTCGGCAAGGTCTCCTATCACGAGCTGGAAGAAACGCTCCGTCTTTTATATGAAGAAAAATGTCAAAAAACAGGAATGAGCGCTGACGCGGAAAAAAAATAGATGGAAGGGCATGGTCATTTGTATGAACGTAATTGAAATCAAAAATGCAACAAAAGACTTCGGTGATTTTAAACTTGATAACATCAGCTTTGAAGTGCCGGAAGGCTCCGTGTGTGGATTTATAGGGCAAAACGGTGCCGGTAAGACGACTACTATCAAGCTCATTCTGGATGTCCTGAATGTTGATGCCGGAGAGATCTTCGTATTCGGGCAAAATATTAAAGATGACAGCGCAAAGCTTCGTGAAGATATCGGCGTCGTGTTTGATGAGATGGGCTTTCATGAATTTATGACAGGAAAAGACATCAACATCATGATGAAGAACATCTATAAAAATTGGGATGAAAAGGTGTTCTTTGATTACTTAAAGCGTTTTTCGCTTCCTACAAAAAAACCATGCGGCAGCTTCTCCCGCGGTATGCGTATGAAGCTTCAGATCGCGGTTGCGCTTTCTCACAACGCGAAACTTCTCATCATGGATGAACCCACGTCAGGCCTTGATCCCATCGTCAGAAATGAGATGCTTCAGATATTCAGAGAATACGTTCTGGAAGAAGATCATACGATCTTACTTTCCTCCCATATCACAGGAGATCTGGAAAAACTGGCTGATGAGGTCGTATTCATCAATGGCGGGAAAATCGTTCTGGCCGGCAATAAGGATGATATCATAGAAAAACATGGGCTGCTGAAATGCAAAAAGGATGATCTCAAGGATATCAGCGAGTCATTTATTGTCTATGCACAGTCAGGAACTTATGGCGTGGAAGTCTTGGTGAACGACAGGAAAGCATGTGCGAAGCTTTATCCGGAAATGATCATCGAACAGGCCTCTCTGGAAGATATCATGCTTTTCTATGTCAATAGAAACATATCCGGCAAGGCGCCGAATACGTCTAAATAATAAACAGAAATCGGATGACAAAAGGTACCTTTTGACACCTAAAACTAACATAATAAAATAAATGAGGTGGCCATATGAAGGGGTTAATGATCAAAGACCTGATGTGTCTTAGAAAGCAAATGATACTATTTGCCTATATTGTGACGGGTGTTTTAGTCCTATCGATCATGTTTGTATTAAGCGCCCGTTTTGGCAATATTGCGGATGCCAATCAATCAATGATGGCAGAAAATAACATCTCGGAGATAGATATTAATAATATATCTACCATAACACTTATTTGTTTTATGCTTACCCCGATTGCGATGGTGGGAGATGTAACAACACTTTTTAAGATGGATGGAAAAGCAGGATTTTCCAACATTTCCTCCATACTTCCGCTTTCTGTTGGGAAACGCGTAATGGCTAAGTATCTGACGATTTTTATGATGTTTGGAATCGGCGTTGCTGTAGATATCGTGATTTCTTTTGTGTTGTCAAAGCTTACGGATATTATATCCTTTGCGGATTTTTTCGGAATCATCATTTCCGCGGCAAGCCTTATGATCATCTATGGAGCGCTTGTGATCCTTTTCTGCTTTTTGTTTGGCTATGGAAAAGAGGATTACGCAATTCTTGCTTCATGCGCTGTGATACTTATCACTGTCATACTGGCAAATATAAAAAAGATAACATTGATTTTTACATCTGTGCGTGCGGGCAATTCGGATTCTATTGATTTTATCAGCGACTTTATGAACTTTATCATACATAAATCTTTTATCTTATTAGCCTTAGCAGTGATTGTTGTGGCGGCTTCGTATTTTGTATCCGTGGAAATTGTTAAAAGAAAGAGAGGAATGGTGTAATGGGCGGATTATTATACAAAGATTTTGTTTCTGTCAATCGGATCAATAAAGTAAAACTTACATGGATTCTGGCAGCATTGACCATTCTTTATATCGGGCTCCGTATCGCGTTTCCGGGAACGGCGGACATGGAACTGTTTCTGGCGGCAACTGAAGAAGGGGAGATTGTAAACATGATAGATACCTTCTTTTTCATAGCACTGGGATTATTTATCGTCGGAACTCTGGAGATTATGAATGGCTGGGTTGCCAGACTTGTAGAGACGGATGATAAAAATAAAATAAGAGGCTACATCAGTGCGCTTCCCCTTGATAAAAATGCATATATTGCGTCAAAGTATATATTTATGGCAGTATCATCCTACGTATTTATGTCGATTTATTATATTTGGTGCATCTCTTGTCTGGCATTTTGCAGAGAGGGGGTCATGGCGGACAACATACAGTTGTTAGGCGGATTAATACCCGAATTTGCCAGCTTAACGCTTATCATAGCAGCAATCGAACTTCCCTTATTTATTTTGTTCGGGAAAGAAAAGGCAATGTTTATTAAAGTTGCATTTATTATGCTGATTGCATTTGCATTCATCGGCTTTATACTATTTGGAGATTTGATGTGGATCGAAGAACATATTGATATAATAGCTTTAGCAAAATGGCATAAAACACATATGGTTGAGATGGCAATTGTCGTTTCGCTGTCGCCGGTATTGGTTTTGGCGCTCTATTACGGTTCCTATCGCATTACATGTCATTTTGCCAATAAGGAGAATAAGTTATGAGTAAATCGGATCAAAAAATGGAAATAAAAAGACTGCTTATCTATCTGGCTCTTTCCTTTGCGCTGGCATGGGCTGTATTTTTCGCCTTTATCCTGACCGGTCATCAATGGGACGGTTCCAATCCTAATCTGGAAAGCTTTATCGGGCTTGGAATGTTGGCGCCATTTCTGGCGCATGTCCTTACAAGACTGATCACAAAAGAAGGCTTTACCATGACGGGCAAAGATTCCATGATGTTGGGGATCAGTTTTAAAAATAAAAAATGGATCTACTTTTTATTCGCAATGATCGTACCATGGATCTATTTTGAACTCGGACATGCGCTGAATTTTTTGGTTTATCCGGAAATTTTTGATCCTGAAGGTTACAGAAAGTATGAAATATCAAAAAATATGCTGATTTTTGTACCCATCACCTCTATTCTGCAGGGAACGATCGTTTCCTTCGCGGCTTTTGGTGAAGAAGGGGGCTGGCGTGGCTATATGATGCCAAAGCTTATGAACCTGATGGGAACAAAGAAAGCGGTTTTGATTGGCGGTATCATATGGGGATTATGGCATGCGCCGCTTACCTGTATCGGTCACAATTTTGGTACGGATTATCCGGGATTTCCTTATGTGGGAATCTTAATCATGTGTATTTTCTGCACCTCTTTAGGCATTGCCCTTACCTATGTCACAGTAAAATCAGGTTCCGTATGGACTGCCGCTATTATGCATGCTGTAAATAATGCCAATCCCAGCATATTGGGGATATTCACTAATATTGAAAAAGCAGATGCAATCGCGACGAATTCCTTTCTTGCTTATATCCTTTTGGAATCCCCAACGCTGATTCTCGGAATCATATGCCTTGTGCTTTTATGTAAAGAGAAGCCGTAATAAAATATATCCTGTCACTTTCCTGTCCTACTTATACTCCGGCAATCTCAGCGCAACGTACTCCCCGTTATAGAATAACAGTCCAAATCCCATTTGCAGAAATTCACGCTGGGAGTGGACCGGGAAGATAATTGTGGTACTGTCTTGTCAGGTCAAGGGTATAGTATATCTGCTGTTCCGGATTCTGCGGTTTCTGTCCGGTTGCAACATCAAAGGTAAATGCCTTAAGCTGTTCCTCGCCCCTGCTGACCGCTGTCAGGTTACCTCTGCGGTCATAAGCATAGCTCTGCTCTCCTTCCTCATCGACCCGGCTGATCATCTGGTTACCCGCATTATACCGGTATGTGGTCTGTGCCGCTGTAATTCTATCCGCATCTAACCTTCACAACATTTCGTTCATTCTCTTGATACTCTATATACAATAGAAAAGCTTATTGCAAATTCATCAAATCATACCCGTATCTATGGTCCATCGGAAGCCCACACAACATACCATTCATTATCTCGATACTCAATACACCAAAGAGAAAGGACACCTCTACATCCTCCTCCAGCATTTTTTCCATTTATATCACGACGAAGCACCGTAGTTTCTACCCATACATGTCCCTCGTTGTCGGTTATTTGACAAGTAATAAATTTGAAATTTGCTTCTTGAGTATGTGCATTTTTTGAATTGAAATAATAATACCGACTAAGAGCCCCCACATCTCCC
>DLOP01000093.1:27501-27641 GCA_002478505.1 Lachnospiraceae bacterium UBA7481 | reverse complement strand
CCATTAGGCGGCAATACCCATGACTGGCGCACCTACCGGAATATTTTTATTGTCTGGCTTTTGACCGGTCTGTGGCATGGCGCGGGATGGACGTATATCATGTGGGGAATGCTGTATTTTGTAGTGCTGGTGGCGGAGCG
>DLOP01000093.1:27114-27424 GCA_002478505.1 Lachnospiraceae bacterium UBA7481 | reverse complement strand
CGCCGTCATTGTCGGTCGCAATGCAGTATTTAAAAAATATGTTTGGAATCGGCACGGCGGGAGTCGTAGACGCAGTGACGGTATTTTATCTGAAGGATAACTGGATCTTCTTTACGCTGGCGGTATTATTCGTTACACCGATTGGAAAGAAACTGGAAAAGATCTCCTGGTTGTATCAGATCCTGCTGGGTCTGGTACTGCTGCTGTCGATTGTCTATATCCTGAAAGGAAATTATAGTCCGTTTATCTATTTTAGCTTTTGAGGCAGGGCTTAGTTTTTGTAAACTTCCGTTGCGCAACATAGACAATA
>DLOP01000093.1:26655-27075 GCA_002478505.1 Lachnospiraceae bacterium UBA7481 | reverse complement strand
AATACGGCATCTAAGTGCCGGCGAGCGTACAAGCACCCTGCTTGTGATATTGCTCTATATTGCGCAACTGGGTTACTGGAATACTAAAATACAGAAATATATAGTTTGTAGCAATTCCGGATAACAAGTATATCGAATTAATGAAATATAAGATTACTGAAATGTAGGAAACTTGAAGGAGATTTACATAACCTGAAGTTTGAGCATCTATGTTCCAAAAATGATTTCATTTATAGATGTTAGAACATAAATGTTCGGAACATAGATGCTCAAACGAAGAGTTATGTAAATCGGTCAAAAGAATTGCATAAAGAAACCGGATATTAAAAGACCGAATATGACTTAACACAACTTTAATACGGCATATATTGAAAGGATCAAAATATATGACAGAAAAGAATATAAAAGAAAAAAATATAA
>DLOP01000093.1:15655-26610 GCA_002478505.1 Lachnospiraceae bacterium UBA7481 | reverse complement strand
AAGAAAAAAATATAAAAGAAAAGCAAACATGGCATCTGGGAATATTGATATTTTTCCTGACGGTCATCGTAGTCGGGACAACGCTTAATCTGTGGGAGTTTCTCAGGCGTTCCGAACCGGATGGAAGGATGCGTGGATTGAATCAGCTGGTTACGGTGGAGGATGCTGCCATCAATGTCTGGGGCGGATTTCAGAGACTGCTTGGAAAACAGGCGGCATATGGTTCCACATTTTATGAAGATGTCACTCTTTTGGAGAATGGTTATGCTACAATGGCGGATCGCGATCCAAGCTATGCGGCGGCGGTGGAAGGCGCTGAGGGAGCTTATGCTCTGGCACAGGAGATCGGATCGGAGTTCTTGTATGTACAGACGCCGGCAAAACAGAGATATGAAGAAGAATTCCCGTCGGGTGTTATCAATTATTCTATGAGCAAGCATGAAGGTGTGGTCAGCAGTTTAAGACAGGCGGGCATTCCGCTGATCGATATGCGGGAAGTATTGGAGCAGAGCGGGGCAGTTTGGTATGACTATTTTTATCAGTCGGATCATCACTGGAGGAACAATGCGGCATTTCTTGCATATCAGGAAATCTGCGGCTATATGGCGGAATGTGGCATGCCCATCCATCAGGAATATCTGGAAGAATCACAATATGAGAAGATACTGTATGAAGATGTGTTTTTAGGCACCCATGCCAGAATGGCGGGAACGCTGTATGCAGGGTTGGATGATTATGAATTGTGGCTACCCTTATTTGATACGGCATTTACGTTGGACGTGGCATCTCAAGGGATCCATCTGGAGGGCAGTTTTGAGGATTGCTTTGTGCATTATGAGAATCTGGATCATCCCAGTTTTGATTATTATGCATATTATGCGTATTTAAAAGAGGATTTTGACTGCTTTGAGATCGTCAATCAAAACAATCCCGAAGGGGCGCATGTTCTGATCGTCAGGGATTCCAGCGCGGTGCCGGTATCGGTATTTCTGGCAGAGCAGTGTTCTGAACTGGATATTCTGGATCTTCGGTATTCCGGTGAGCAGGATATGATCTCGTATATCAGGGAGCAGCAGCCGGATTTGATCTTATATATCTTTGGACCGGGATATCTTGGCAATGAAGGGGCGATGATACTAAGATAGTGAGATGATATTTGGAGAGGATTACGATGACATCCGAAACTGCAAAGAAATTTTCCGTCAGATGTAAGAAATGGTTTTTATGGGGTGGGATTATTGCAGCAGTTTTATGTTTTTTTCGCTATGAAAACCGCCATCTTGTTGTGACGGAATTTACATATGTCAATGGGGCCGTTGAAAATTACCCGGACGGATTCCGGATCGTTCAGATTTCCGATCTGCATAACACGGTTTTTGGCTGGAATCAACGGGCTCTGATGGATAGAATTATGGAATTGGCGCCCGATATGGTTGTAATTACCGGAGATATTGTTGACTCGAATCATACGGACATAGATGCGGCGATAGATCTGGTCGATCAGTTGGCGGGACTGTGCCCCGTATATTACGTAACTGGAAACCATGAATATTGGCTGGATGAGGGTGACAGACAGAGGCTGTTTGAGGAAATGGAACAGGCGGGCGCGGTCCTTCTGTTTAATGAAGCGGTTACCGTAAACGCTTCCGGCGGTACATTTGATTTGATCGGATTGGATGACAAAAGTCTTGCCGACGGTACGCTTAAGGCTCTTTTAAGTGAATGTAACAGTGAAACACTAAATATTGTTCTTGCCCACGAGCCGCAGTACATAGAAAATTACGCTGTGGCAGACGCTGATCTGGTTTTATGCGGACATGCGCACGGAGGTCAGTTTATTTTACCGTTGATAGGACCGGTTGTTGCGCCGGATCAGGGATTATTTCCAAAATATACGTCAGGGGCATACTATATGGATGACATGACCATGTTTGTCAGTAGAGGGTTAGGCAACAGTATTATCCCTGTCAGGTTATTTAATGATCCGGAAGTGGTATGCATTGATCTGTCGGCAAGGAATTAGCTGTGGAATTTTGTTGCTTCGCAGCGCCAATCCGGCTTATTTTTGACAGCCTCTTTAAAAAAGAATATAATAAATTCAATTGTGCAATAATCTTTGATAAGGAATCATTGTTATCATAAGAAAAAGAGCGAAAAATGAGAGAAAGGAAATCAAACCCATGTTAAATGATAAGACGATCCTGATTACCGGAGGAACCGGTTCTTTCGGAAAAGCTTTTACCAGATATGCGCTGACCCATTATCAGCCGAAGAAGATCATCATCTATTCCAGAGATGAATTTAAACAGTTTATGATGCAGAATGAGTTTAAAGAATATAAGGACAAGCTGCGTTTCTTTATCGGCGACGTCCGGGATGTGGAACGTTTAAGGCGCGCCCTTAACGGTGTTGATTATGTGATTCATGCGGCAGCCTTAAAACAGGTGCCGGCGTGTGAGTATAACCCCAATGAAGCGATCAAGACCAATATTCATGGCGCGATGAATCTGATCGAGGCGGCGCTTGACTGTGACGTAAAGAAAGTGGTTGCGCTTTCTACGGACAAGGCAGTCAATCCGGTCAATCTGTATGGCGGTACAAAGCTGGTATCCGATAAATTATTTATTGCGGCCAATGCCTATGCAGGCGCGAATGATATTAATTTTTCCATTGTCAGATATGGCAATGTGGCAGGAAGCCGCGGTTCGGTCATTCCTTTCTTTCATAATATTATAAATAACGGCGGTAAGGAACTGCCGATTACGGATTACCGCATGACAAGATTCTGGATCTCCTTGACGCAGGGTGTGGAACTGGTAATTAAGGCATTAGAGGAAGCAAAAGGAGGGGAAACCTTTATTTCCAAGATCCCGTCCTTTAAGGTCACGGATCTTGCGCAGGCGATGCTGCCGGGCTGTGAGATGCCGGAGGTCGGTATTCGTGAAGGGGAAAAACTGCATGAGATCATGGTTACGGTAGAGGACTCTATGACTACCTATGAATATGACAAGCATTTTATCGTTTATCCTCAGATGGTATGGAGCGAGCGCAGGAAACCGAACCCTTCCGGTAAGAAGGTGACGGAAGGATTTTCTTACACTTCCGGCAATAATACGGAGTGGCTGAGTGTAGAGCAGATCAAGGAATTGTTAAAGACGTTAGATTTGGAGAAATAAGAGATATCAGAAAAGAAATTGGAAATTTATCATGTCAGGGATAGTAAAGTATTAGGGGATAGCGGTAATATGGATAGTCATAGATTGAATAATAATCATAGATTAAAAATCAACCAGCGAATCATTGGCGACGGACATCCTGCCTACCTGATTGCGGAGATGTCTGCAAACCATGCACAGGATAAAAACCGGGCGCTGGAGATCATCCATGCGGCAAAAGAAGCAGGCGCCGACTGCATCAAGATCCAGACCTATACCGCAGATACCATTACCCTTGACTGCAGAAATTCCTATTTTACGTTTGAAGGCGACGCATGGAAAGGGGAGAATCTCCATGACCTGTATGCCAAAGCATATACTCCGTGGGAATGGCAGCCGGAGTTAAAGGAAGAAGCTGATAAGATCGGGATAGATTTTTTCTCTACGCCCTTTGATCCGACGGCGGTGGATTTTTTGGAGCAGATGAATGTTTCCTTTTATAAGATCGCGTCCTTTGAAGTTGTGGATATCCCTTTGATCAAAAAAACGGCGGCAACCGGAAAGCCGATGATTATGTCGGTAGGTATGGCGACGATTCAGGAGATTGAAGAGGCAGTGGCTGCTGTACATTCCATGGGCAATGACCAGCTTGCTCTGTTAAAATGCAGCAGTTCTTATCCTGCGATTCCGGCACACATGAATCTGAAGACGATCCCGGATATGAAGGAAAGATTTCAGGTTCCCATCGGACTTTCGGATCATTCTATGGGAAGCGTTGCCGCAGTGACGGCAGTTGCTTTGGGAGCAAATATTATCGAGAAGCATTTCTGCCTCGGAAGAGAGATCGAGAATCCCGATTCCGCATTTTCCATGGAACCGGAAGAGTACCGGAGGATGGTGGATGAGATCAGGCAGGCAGAAAGGGCGATGGGTACTGTCAGTTATGAGCTTTCCGCAGAGGAAGAAAGCAGCCGGAATACCAGAAAGTCCATTTTTGTATCCGCTGATATCGCAAAGGGCGAGAGGATAACGTCGGAGAATATCCGGGTGGTCAGACCGGCTTACGGTATGGCACCGAAGTATTATGAAGAAGTGCTTGGAAGGCGGGCAAAAGAGGATATTGCATTTGGTACGCCTCTCAGCTGGGAGCTATTGGAGACGGCAGAAGGCTGATAGGTCTGGCGCATGTGTTATATAAGGGGAAGTTAGAATCAGATGATTTTGTATATCAGAACGGAAGCCAATCGCGTTACAGCCACAGGACATATGATGAGGTGTCTGGCGATCGCTGACGCGGCTGCTGAAAAAGGGATCCGGACAGTGTTTATTGTAGCCGAGGAGTGCTCGGAGAGATTCCCGCAGGAACGGGGATATCAGACGATCTGTCTGGGACGCCGGTGGGATGATTTTGCCGGGGAGATCTCGGTAATAGAGAGGCTGATTGCCGATCGGCACGTGGAGATGATGCTGATCGACAGCTATTTTGTCTCTGAGGAGTACATGAAAGCTGTGAGTAAAATGACAAAGACCGCATATATTGATGATCTGCATGCAGCGATCTGGTCATGTAGCATTCTCATTGATTATGCGGTCTATTATGATTTGTTTGATTATCAGAAGGAATATCCGGATACAAAACTTCTGCTGGGTTGCAATTATGCGCCGCTGCGTAAAGAGTTTAAAGATTTACCTGTGAAACAGATCAGTAAGACTGTAAAAAGGGTGCTGGTGGTGACCGGAGGAACGGATGAGTATCATTTTATGAAGCGGTTTACGGAGACAATTCTGGCGCGGCGGGATTTGTTTGCCGGAGTAGAAATTACGCTGATCTGTGGAGCATTTAACCGTGAGATCGAGGAGATCAGAAAGCTTTCAGCGGACTGTTTGGCGGAAGCGAAAACCGATGCTATGAGGATCAAGATCTATCCTTCGCTTCCCACGTTAAAGGACGCAATGCTGGAAACCGATCTTTTGATCACGGCGGGTGGCACAACGCTTTATGAGATGGCGGCATGTGGGACTCCCGGAATCTGCTTTAGTATGGCGGATAATCAGTTGGACAATGTCAAGGGATTTGCGGCACGGGATCTGGTTTGGTATGCAGGCGACATTAGAAAAGATTTTTCTTATGACCGGCTGATTGAGATGATAAAAGAGCTGATGCAGAACTATGTTGAAAGGGCGGCTGTTTCCGAAAAACTAAGAGCTTTGGTAGATGGCAAGGGAGCGGAGAGGATCGTAGATGCAGTTATCCATTATCGTTCCGGTCTATAATATGACCGCGGACCAGAAATTGAATCAGTGTCTTGATTCCCTGCTGGCGCAGACGGTTTCGGATTATGAGATCATTGCGGTAGACGACGCGTCCACAGATGATTCCCTGAAAGTACTCAGGCAGTATGAGGAGAACTATCCGGGGCGTGTCAAAGTCATTGCCAGTGAGAAAAATCATAGGCAGGGGGGCGCGAAAAACCGCGGCATTAAAGCAGCGCAGGGAGAATGGATCGGATTTATTGACAGTGATGACTGGATTGCCCCTGATATGTATGAAAAGCTTTTAACCAAAGCAGAGCAGACCGGAGCCGATCTGGCAGGCTGCGATTATTCCCATGTGAATGGTTATACGATGCAGCCCGGAAAAGCCGTTGTCAATAATACTGCAGATCAGACGGGTGTATTGGATACAGAGAGACATAAGAAACTGCTGCTTTGTCCCGGCAGCATGGTGGTCAAGATCTACCGTCGACAGGTGATCATAGAGCATCATTTGGATTTCCCGGAGGATATTTTCTATGAGGATAATTGTGCATCACCGTTGTGGTCGCTTTATTTTACACATTTTGAACGGGTGGAGGAGCCGCTTTATTTTTACCGGATGCTTGAGGATTCCACGACGCATCGTGTGACATGGGAACGCTGTCTGGACCGGATGAAGGCGGGAGAACTTTTCCTGCAGGAGTGTAAAAAACGTAACTTATATCATGCGTATCGAGATGAGATAGAATATTGGTTTACGAAGATCTATTATGCTACAACCCTGTTTTCCTATATGTATTCCGGCAGACGTCAGAAATTGGCCAATACAGCGCTGCTGCGGAGGAAGATCAAAGAGTTTGTACCGGATTTTCAGGACAATCCTTATTATAAGGATATGACGCCAAAGGAAGATCAGAAGCTGATCGCCATGCATATGCGGTCTAATTTTCTGTTTTTCTTTTATTATAAATTGTTATTTGGATACCGCAGATTGAGAAAAATGAAAGGATAAAATCTGGAGGCTTAGTATGAACGCAGTTGCCATTATTACAGCCAGGGGCGGAAGTAAACGTATTCCCCGGAAGAACATTAAACCTTTTTTGGGAAAGCCGATCATCGCTTATTCTATTGAAGCGGCGATATCTTCCGGTGTTTTTGATGAAGTCATGGTTTCTACGGACGATGAGGAGATTGCGGAGATTGCCAGAACATATGGGGCCAAGGTGCCGTTTTATCGAAGCGAAGCGATGGCGGATGATTTTGCGACGACAGCGGATGTTTTGGAAGAAGTGCTTAGGATGTATCGGGAAAGAGGAAAGAATTTTGAATATTTTTGTTGTATCTATCCGACAGCGCCGTTTTTGACAGCGGAAAATTTAAGGACTTCTATGGAAACATTGATCCGTCAGGATGCGGATACCGTGCTTCCGGTAGTGAGATTTTCCTTTCCGCCCCAGCGTGCGGTGGTGATGCAGGATGGGTATTTAAGACCCAAATGGCCGGAGCATATACTTACACGGTCGCAGGATCTGGAACCGTTTTATCATGACTGTGGACAGTTTTATTGTTTAAGGACTAAGAGCTTTCTGGAACAGAAGAAGGTGGTAATGGAAAAAACCATGCCGTTTTTTCAAGAGGAAATGCGGGTGCAGGATATCGATACGGAAGAAGACTGGAAGATTGCTGAGATGAAATACCGTCTTATGCAGAGCGGAGGGCAGCAATGAGTTTGTATCTAAGAAAGGCAAACGAGAGGGATAAGAAAATACTCTTTGACTGGGCAAATGAACCGGAGACACGCGCCAATTCTTTTCATCAGGAAAAGATATCCTGGGAGGAACATACCGGATGGTGTGACCGTATGATGCAGGCGGAGGATGTTCTGCTTTATATTGCCATGGATTTTATGAAGCCGGTGGGACAGGTCAGGCTGAATATAGAAGATGATGCCGGCAGGATCAGTTACAGCGTGGATGNNACGTGGGAATCATCAGGGACAGAAGATGCTGTCCTTACTGGAAAAGGAAGCAGTGGGAAAGGTTACTCGGCTCGTTGCGGAAGTAAAGCCGGATAATATGGCTTCCAGACGGAACTTTGAAAAACTTGGATATGAGCTTTGTAGAGAACAGGATGACGGTCATCAGGAAAAGGTCATTTATGTCAAGAATCTGGATGCCGCAAAAACAGGGGCTGCATCTGATAAGGATCAAAAGACGGCAGCAAAAAAAAGAGAGCCGCAGTTTGAAATATTAAGGGTGGCTGCTATGCTGATGGTGATCCTGCTGCATTATCTAAGCAAGGGCGGACTGCTGGCGGATCCGGCGGGAAATATGACGTTTTCCGATTGGATGTTTTGGGGATTGGAAGCCTTATGTCTGGTCTGCGTGAATGTTTATGTCCTGATCAGCGGATATTTTTTTACGGAAAGCAGATTCCGGCTGGGAAAGATCGCGGGGATCTGGTGCCAGGTGTTTTTTTACAGTGTCGTCATAGCGGCAGTTTGTATGGCGGCGGGCATTGCGGATTACCGACAGTATTTTGATCTGTATAACCTGCAGTTTTTTGTTTTTCCTGTGATCAACGGACATTATTGGTTTGCATCAGCGTATCTGTTGATGTACCTGTTTTCTCCAATCATGAATTATGGGATCAAAGGGATGAGCAGGAAACAGTTTCAGCTGCTGATCCTGCTGTTGTTGATTCCATTTAGTTTCGCAAAATCCATTCTGCCGCTGCCGCTTATGGTGGATGATTGCGGCAACAGTTTTATCTGGTTTTTATGTCTGTATCTGATTGCGGCATATATCAGGCTGTATGGGATTCCTTTTTTGGAAAAGAAAGGGAAGGCGTTGATAACGTATCTGCTTTCGGCGGCAGGTATCCTTGCGGCGTTGGCGGTTGCCGGATTTCTGAACCGCCGGACAGGTCATTATGAATATGCGTTAGAGATACCGCTGCATTATAACTTTGTCTTTATTCTCACCGGATCGCTGGGACTGTTTTACTGTTTTAAATCATGGAAGGTGAAAGAAAATGCGCTGGTGCGCTATCTGGTGAGGATCGCTCCTTATACCTTTGGGGTATATCTGCTGCATGAGCATCTTTTGCTGCGTTATTGGTGGCCGGAAACGCTTAGGGTATCGGAAGCCTATGGAGCAGTAAGAATTTTTCATCTCCTTTTAACGGTGATTCTGCTGTTTGCTGCGGGAATTCTGGTAGACATTCTGCGGAGCCTGCTGTTTTTGGGGATCGATAAGCTGATGGTCATTGCACTGAGGATCTATTATGCAAAGCGGGAAGCTATGGACTATCTGATCTTTGGTTTTCTGGCAACTTTGGTCAATTGGCTTGCATATGCGGCAGGCATCTTTGGACCTCTGGAGGCAGGGGTTGAATGGATTGCCGGCAAAGTATGCGCTCTGGGACTTTTGGCGGCTGCTTCTGATCCTGAGGCATCGGCAAAGATTATCGTGGCGAATGTCTTTGCGTGGATCGTTGCTGTGCTTTTTGCTTATTGGACCAACCGGACATGGGTTTTCCGAAGTCAGGTGCAGGGGGCAAAGGCAATTTTAAAGGAGTTCACCGCATTTGTCAGTGCGCGCGTAACGTCTCTGCTGATAGAGACGGCGCTGTTATATTTGTTGGTAGACTGGCTTAAGTTGAACGATATGTTTTCTAAAATATTATTAAGTTTTATAACGATAGTTCTGAATTATATCTTTAGCAAATTGTGGATTTTTAAGAAAAGTGACAAAGTCAGGGAAGAAACGGATGCAAAGGGATGAACAAATAAAAAATGGAACCGGTATTATGAGGAAAAAGGAATCATATATTAAAAAATTGGATATTATACTGCCGGTTTGCCTGTTTTTGTTTGCTTTGATCGGCTGCGATCAGGGAGCAGACCTGACAGATACAACTTACAGTCTGGGTAATTATTTGTATTTTCGTGAACTGGGCGGAGAATGGATCTATGCCACGTTTCTGGCCAATATGCTGGGGTATCTTCTGATGCTGCTGACAGGCCACAGGATGATATGGATGAATGTGGCGGGGAGCGTGATGATTGCCGTTACGGCGTCGGCAGTGTATTATGGATTAAGAAATTATATTCCTCGCGTCATTTTGTTTTTGGGAGAACTGATGGCGGTGGGACTGTGCTGGTGCCCTGGAGTGATTTTTTATAATTATCTGACATATCTGCTGTTGACGGCGGCTTCAGTGATACTTTATCGCGCGGTACTGACGAAAAAGAAAAGTCTGTTTTTGGCTGCGGGAATATTGTTAGGGCTTAATGTATTTGTCAGGATCTCCAATTTGACCGAGATGGCGCTGATCCTGCTTGTCTGGTACGGAGCTTTTTTAGACCGTCCTTCAAAATTGAAAAACATGGTCTGGCAGCAGACGGGTATCTGTATCGGAGGCTATCTGCTTGGTATATCGACTGGGCTTTTTCTGATGCTCATGACGGTGGGCGCAGGGGGCTATTCCCGGATGCTGAACTGGGTATTTTCTTTGTTTTCATCGAGTGGAGAGGCCGGCGGTTATTCCATGGGCGGGATGTTTGGGACGATCCTGAAAAATTACATGGGAAGCCTCCGTTGGCTGCTTTTTATGGTGGCGGGGATTGTGGCAGGAACGGTCATGTTCTTAATAAAGAAGGAAAGATTCCTTGGACTAAAAAAGTTTTTTTATCTGGTGGGGATTCTTCTTTTGGGAATTTACTTTTACAGAAACGGTGTGTTTGACTTCCGCTATTATAATAATGGCAGTATTTTCCATCTTTGTGTGATCTTTTTTCTGATAGAATGGATCGTGTGTATTTTAATGATATTTCATAAAAATGCTGGAAAAGAAGATAAACTTTTTGCTATGCTAACAATGTTGATATTATTAGTTACGCCGCTTGGAAGCAATAATCATCTGTTTACCTGCATTAATAATATGTTCCTGCTGGCTCCGCTGGGATGTTTTGCAGGATACAGGCTGTATGGATTTTATCGTAAGGGATGTTGGAGATTTCCCTGCGGCGCTATGTGTATCTCATTGGCGGCAGGACTGCTGGTTCAGAGCCTGTTATTTCATGGCTGTTTTGTCTTCCGCGATGGAGTGGACGGTACGCCGAGGGACGCGGTAATCACAGAGGAGGGGAATCGTTATCTGGCAGGCATGAAGACGGCGCATGCACATGCGCAGGCGATTGAGGGACTGACAACATATGCCGGAGGACAGTTTACCGGTGATGAGAAATTGATCCTATATGGAAATCTTCCCGGTATTGCTTATCTGCTTCATATGCCGCCTGCATTTACTACGATCTGGCCGGATCTCGAAAGTTTTCCGATAGGGTTGTTTACGGAAGAACTTGAGCGGATAACGGGAGAATGTCTTGCCGAAGGAAGAGAATGGCCGATATTGATCTTATCTTTGGAAACGGCGGCATATGCTACCCAGGATGCCGAGGGAATGATGCTGCAGGGAGTGGATGAAAATAAGATGGAGGCGGATGAAAAGCTTGCTGTGCTCTCGGAGTTTATTATTCAC